>NZ_JALUKE010000042.1 GCF_027056685.1 Sulfurimonas sp. | reverse complement strand
ACTATCTTAAAGGTACTGCAATGCCACGCGTTGGTGTAACTGCAGAAGCTGCTGAGAAAGTTATAACACATCTTCAAGATGTTGGTGACTCTAAACGTCATAAAAGAGAGAGTGTTGGTAGAAATGTAATGATTTTCATTATTATATTTGCAATCTTTGCTATTCTTTGGAAAAGAGAAGTTTGGAAAGAACTACACTAAAACTTTAGCAAAAAGGAAACTTTTTCCTTTTTGCACTCTACTAAAATCTACTTAAAGTAATTCTCTGATATAATCTTCTTATGAGATTTAGAGATATAAAAAAACAACAAAAACTTCACAATACAGAGACTCAAAAGCCAACTTTTATTTATGCTTATTATCCAGATAGGATTAAAGCACTTATAACAGATATGTTTATGATTTATGCTCCTATACTCTATTTTATTACTTATGTTGTAATGAATGGAAAAGATGATTTCCAATCTTCACAATGGGCTCCATTTCTAGCAGTATCATTATATGGAGTAATTTATACTGTTTTAATTGCAAAATTTGGGCAAACTCCTGGTAAAAAAGCATATAAGATTAAGGTAGTAGATGATACAACATTTGAAAATATTGGTTTTTTTAGAGCTTTTTGTCGTTTTGTTGCTTTTTTATTTTCAGCGACTATTCTTCTAGGATTGTTGACCCCGTTTTTTAGAAAAGATAGAAAAGCACTACATGATATTATCTGTTCAACAGTGCAAATATATGAGAAAGATTAAAATTTAGAGGATGATAAATGCTTATTGATAGTTATGATAGAGTAGTAGATTATATTCGTGTATCTGTAACGGAGCGATGTAATTTTAGATGCCAATACTGTATGCCGGAAAAACCTTTTTCATGGGTTCCAAAAGAGAATTTACTCTCTTTTGAAGAGCTGTTTGAATTTATGAAAGTTGCCATTGATGAGGGTGTAAAAAAGATTCGTATTACGGGTGGAGAACCACTGTTACGAGAAGATTTAGATACTTTCATTAAAATGATTTCTGATTATGCGCCTGATATTGATCTAGCAATGACATCAAATGCCTTTTTATTAAAAGGAACCGCACAAAGATTAAAAGATGCTGGTCTTAAACGCATCAATGTAAGTATAGATACGCTTAAACCTGAAGTAGCACAAGCTATAGCAGGCAAAGATGTTTTAAAAAATGTTCTTGAAGGCGTAGAAGAAGCACTCAAAGTTGGGCTGAAAGTAAAAGCAAATATGGTTCCTATGAAGGGCATGAATGCAGATGAGATATTTGATGTACTTGAGTATTGTAGAGAGCGAGATATTACTGTGCGTTTTATAGAGTATATGGAAAATGCTTATGCGAAAGCGAACATTTCAAAACTAAGTGGTCAAGAAGTTTTAACAAGTTTAGGTGAAAAATACAACTTTACTTCAGAGGGTTATGATGGTGCTTCTCCTGCAAAATATTATAGGCTTGATGATGGTTATAGATTTGGAATTATTGAACCGTATGGAGATGATTTTTGTAAGCAGTGTAATCGTATAAGACTTACAGCTGAGGGAAATCTTATACCATGTTTATATTTTGATGAGGCTATGAGTATTGCTGAATCTGTCAAAAAAGGCGATATAAAAACTGCAGCCGCTGTTTTAAAAGAGGTAGTGCGTACAAAACCAGAAAAAAATCGTTGGGGTGGAGAGGATGATGAAGTCTCTACTCGTGCTTTTTATGAGACAGGTGGATGATATATCTCGTTGAACACTTTTACTCTATACAAGGTGAAGGAAGATATGTAGGTACTCCGAGTCTCTTTTTTCGTTTTGGTGGATGCAATATGCGTTGCGAGGGTTTTGGTTGCTCTGAAGTTGCACAGGATGGTGTAAAAGTTTTAGGATGCGATACTGTCTATGCAGTAAACAAAGAACACTTCGCTCATGGCTGGGTGCCAATAACTAGAGCAGAAGAGCTTTTGTCTGTTTTGGATTTATATGAACTTCCAAACTCAGTTGATATTGTTTTAACAGGTGGCGAGCCTCTCATCTATGTAAATGAGCCTATTTTTGTAGAATTTTTAGAAAAACTGACTGCGTTTGGACATCAAATTACCTTTGAGACAAATGGTTCTTTAAATGTTGATTTTGAGAAGTATCCTATTTACAAAGAGTGTATATTTGCATTGTCTGTAAAACTTGCAAATTCAAATGAACCTTTAGCAAAGCGTGTTCGTGGTGATGTGATTTATAACATAGCTTCCAATGCAAAAGATGCTTTTTTTAAATTTTCAATAGACAGAGACTCCATAAACATAGCACTTGAAGATGAAATACAGAGCATACAACTACATTCACCAAAGACGAAAGTTTACTGTATGCCTGTTGGTGGTACAAAAGCAGAAGTAGAAGCAAATACAGAGCCTCTTATAGAATTTTGTAAAGCAAAAGGGTATAACTTTAGTGATAGACTGCATATTCGGATTTGGGATGCCAATAAAGGGGTGTGAGTGAAAGGAGAAACACATGATAATACGAAAACTTTTTAAATTTGAAAATGCCCATATAGTAAGAGGTTGCTCAACAATTAAATGCAGAAGTTCTGTTCATGGACACTCTTATAAAGTGGAATTGCTCTTTGAGTCTAACTTTTTAGATAATGGACAGATGGTTTATGATTTTGGACTGATGAAGCAAAATATGAAAGATTTAGTGGAGAGTTTTGACCATGCTATTGCTCTGTGGAGTGGAGATGATGTAGAGTATCTTAAAGATATGAAAAAACACTCTGCACGCTGGGTAGAGCTGCCAGTTTCACCTTCCGCTGAACAGTTTTCTCGTGTCATTTTTGTAATGATAGATAGACTTTTAGGACTTACATCTAAAGTCAATGGTGAAAAAGAGGTAAAACTCCATAGCGTTATTGTCCATGAGACAGATACAGGCTACGCACAATGTTTTGCAGAGGATGCCTACTCAAAAGAGATGGGAGAGATTAACCTTTTTGACATTATATTCTCCGAGCAAATTATGAAAGACTTTAAAGATGAGAGATTGTGGCAAAAAGTATTGGATGAAGAGGAGTTTATGAACCCCTCTTCTGTTTAAGTTCTTTTAACTAAATAATTCCTGAAATTCATTGCTTGTAAAATCGCAACGAGTAGAGATGAATTTTACTATTTGATTTTGCGCAATAAAATCAGACTTGGCATCTGTAATAATAAAACCATTTGAATTTGCAAGAGGGGAGACCATTCCCGGTGCAAATTTCTCACAAACTGTGAAAAACTCTCCATTAAAATATCCAGGGACAACACTACTTCGTCCTGCTTTTAGTTTAAAATCTTGTGCTATTTTTACTTTTATAGGATTTATAAATTTCTCTTTTGCCCCACTCATAGCATAGATAATAGCTCTTGCAAAAATTTCAAAGTTAAGTGCTGCAGCGAGTGGATTTCCTGGAAGATTGAGTATGACTTTATCTCCAATTTTTCCTAGAGTTGTAGGTTTTCCTGGTCGTATTTCAACTTTATCAAAAAGAGTCTCATAGCCAAATGCAGAAAATGCCTCTTTGGTAAAGTCTGCATCGCCCACACTTACTCCACCAGAAGTGATGATAAGGTCACAATCAAGCGCACTTTTGATATGCTCGTTAATATCATCAAGCGTGTCAATGGCAGTGCCTATAAACTCTATTTCACATCCTAACTCTTTTGCACGAGCAATAAAAGTAGGTGAATTTGTATTGTAAAGTTGGTACTCCGTAACCTGTTCAAAGTGCATTTTTAGCTCATTTCCAGAACCAAATATGCCAACACGCGGTTTTTTATATACTTTAATATGCGTGATACCTTGTGATGCTAGAAGGGTGATTTGATGCGCATGGAGTTTTTGCCCTTTTGTGAGCAGTAAAGTCTCTTTTTTAATATCTTCACCCGCGAGACGAATATGTTTTGAAATTGTTAGATTTTGGGGGAGTTTAATACCGCCCTCACACTCTGTAATATCTTCAATAGGTACAATACATTGAGTTCCAAGAGGAATACGAGCCCCTGTCATAATTTTTATTGCCTCATTATGTTGTAGTTCACCGTGAAAATCATCTCCTGCAAAGATGGTGCAGCCTACTTTTACGCATTTGCCGCTATCTTCAATTTTTACTGCATACCCATCCATAGCAGAGTTGTCATAGGGTGGTAGATTGTGTGTAGCTGTAATATTTTGGGCAAGAACAGACCCTAAAGCCTCTTCAATCGGTATGATTTTTAAAGATTTTTGTTTTGTATGTGTGTAGATTATTTCTAGTGCTTCATTTATTGTAACTGCCATAATTTAAAACCTCTTTGATTAGTTGACATATTTTACTATAATTTCGTTATGAATGAAATGTATAATATGGGTTTAAGCCTACATAGTTGGTCAGCGGTCGCAGTTTTGGTGATGATTTTCATCAATCTGTATATTTTAATTAGTGCAAAAGAGCTTGCAAAATATAAAAGAGTAAACTCTTTATACCTTGTACCTTTACAAATAACGGTACTTGGAACACTTCTTTTTACAGGTATTGTGATGATGGCAGCAAAACATCTACACTTTAGTATTGAAAATATTGTAATGATTATTTTGGGAGTAGTTCTTATAGTCTTAGAAGCAAAGCGTTTGAAAGCTTTGAAATATCTCAGTACAAAAAAAGAACATGCTTTAGAAGTCTATAAACCTTTTTCAAGAACTATTTTACAAGTTGAATTTGGTTTGGTTCTATTGATGTCACTTTGGATGTGGTTCGTTTAAAATGGTTTACCTCTTTAATGAAAACGCAGGTAAAGAGCGTTTTAGCATAAAAGGTGAAGATTTTAAATACCTTATAAAAGTGCGTCGCCATAATGTAGGTGATGAATTGGGTTTTCGCTCTCAAGAAGATATAAAAACACTACATATTTATAGACTTAGTGAAATAGAACCAAAAAGTGCTGCGTTTGAGTTGGTTTCATCAAAGATTTTTGAGGTTAAAGCAAAACAAGAACTGCACATTGGCTGGTGTGTGATAGATAATAAATCAGTAGAGAAAGTCCTGCCAAGTCTTAATGAACTTGGAGTAAGTAAAATTTCTTTTATTTACTGCGAGAGAAGTCAAAAGAATTTCAAACCTGATTTTAAACGCTACAAACGCATCGTAGAAGCATCAAATCAGCAGTGTGGACACACTGAGATAATGGAGTTTGATACTTATAAAAACATTGAGAGTTTTATTGCTAAATTTGCTGATGTAAAGGTCTTTGATTTTTGTGATAATACTTTAGACGAAGGCGCTGCGTTTGGGTGTGTGCTCATCGGTTGTGAAGGTGGTTTCTCTCCAAAAGAGAAGGAGCTATTGAAAAATCAAGAGGTCTTTAGACTAAATACTCCTATGATTTTACGCTCTGAAACAGCAGCAGTCGCGGTGGCTTCGAAGATACTTTTGTAATTTAAGATTTTTTAGATATAATTCGCTTCATAAAATTCTGCCCCCATACGGAATTAAAAAATATATAGATATTCGTACTTCGACGAGTATCAAAAGGTAATGAAATGAAAAAAGGTATTCACCCAGAATTAGTAG
>NZ_JALUKE010000041.1 GCF_027056685.1 Sulfurimonas sp. | reverse complement strand
AAAAAGTTTTATGCAAGTTCGCTTTTTTTATTCCTCCCTTTGGGCAATTTATAGAGAGCTTTACTCTGCGTTAGATAACCTTCACCGTAGCTACGGCTACGCTGAAGAACATCTGCCTTGATTAAAACTCTCTATAAATTGCTGAAACATATCTAAGTTTTGTAAGAAGTCTAATAGGAGAAAAAAATGTATGACATTATTTACATAGGTGGTGGATTGAACTATGCGGGGGCGATTGTCGCTGCAAAAAACGGAAAAAAAGTGGCACTCATTGAGAGTGATATGAGCCAGATTGGTGGTGTTTGTCTTCATAAAGGGTGCATACCTTCTAAGATGTTCTTGCACTACTCAAATCTTATTTATGAGTCACAAAACGAAATAATTGAAGGCTCACTGCGTTTAGATATGAAAACACTCTTTGAAAAAAAAGATGCTCTACTAAAAAGTGTCACAAAAGTGGTGCAGAAGCAGTGTTCTCATGTTGAGTTGATTGAAGGAAAAGGCAAACTCATTGCACCGCATAAGGTGGAAGTCAACGGCAAAGTGATAGAGGGTGAGTATATCGTCATTGGGACGGGTTCTTCGCCTTTTATTCCTGAGGGCATTGCTCACAATGCAAAAGATATTATCATTAGTGATGATGTTTTGAATTTACAGGAACTGCCGAAAAAAATATCCATTTATGGAACGGGTGCCATAGGGCTAGAGATGGCAAGTTTTTTTGCAACAGCTGGCGTGGAAGTAACTCTTATAAACAGACACGATAAGGTACTCAAAAATGCTCACCCTAGCATTGAAAATGCTGTGCAGATGCAACTTGAAAAACTCGGCGTAAATATTTTAAGTAGCCATCCTGTTAGCAAAGCGACTTCAACAAAAAAAGGTGTGCATATCACTTATGAAGATGGTAGCAGTAACTACACAGAAATGCTGCTTGTAGCCACAGGAAGACGACCAAATGTGGATGTGATAGGCTGTGATGCAGTTGAAGTAAAACATGGTATTGTCACCGATGCTTACTTTGAAACAACACTTGAAAAGCACTATGCCATAGGAGATTGTAACGGCAAGCTGCAACTCGCTCACGCAGCTCGTGCAGAGACTTTGAATGTCACAGAACGCATTTTAGGGAAAAATCCTCGCGCGCTGAACTTGGAGCATGTTGTGAAATTCATCCACACCCTGCCGATGAGTTACGCAGTCGTAGGAAAAACTAAAATGCAACTAGAGAATGAAGGTATAAACTACAAAGAGAGTCTCGTTACACTTAACCAGTTTACATACTCTGTTTACAACCATGCAAGTAAAGGTTTAATGGTAAGTTTTGTAGATGAAGAAGGCTTTATTTTAGGGGCTGAGATATTGGCACCAAACGCAGAGGAGCTCATTGCTACGGTTGCTATGAGTTTGGCTGGAGAGATGGATGCTGCGCAGGCAAAACGCACCATCTTGGCGCATCCAACTTTTTCTGAAGCTTTAGAGAGAACATTTTATAAATTATGATTGTGCATGAGTGGGGAGAGATTGGGTATAGAGAGGCAAGAGAGAAGATGCAAGA
>NZ_JALUKE010000040.1 GCF_027056685.1 Sulfurimonas sp. | reverse complement strand
CTTTAAGCTCACCAAGTTGCGCATCATCAGAAGCATCAGCAAGACAACCCGGACGAAGCGAATCGCCAAGTGAAAGACTTACATCATATTTTGCACAAATATCCAAAATATCGTCAAATGCAGAGTAGAAAGGATTTTCTCTATGGTAATGCATCATCCATGCAGCCATCAATGAACCACCACGAGAAACTATACCCATTTTTCGTTTTGCAACTTTTGGCATCGTCTCTAGTAAGAAACCAGCATGAATTGTAAAGTAAGAAACACCCTGTTTTGCTTGTCTCTCAAGAACTTCAAGCATAACTTCAATAGTTAAATCTTCTATTTTGTTATTTACATCATGTAAAATTTGATAAATTGGCACCGTACCAATTGGAATTTTTGAAGCATTAATAACTGCTCTTCTAATCTCATCCAAATCACCACCTGTACTTAAATCCATTGCAGTATCTGCTTTATAGTGTTGAGAGACTTCCATCTTTTCAACTTCACCCATAACATCAGAAGCAATTGCAGAAGAACCAATATTTGCATTGATTTTACATTTACTTGCAATCCCTATAGCCATTGGCTCTAATGAAGTATGATTTACATTCGCCGGTATTATCAATCTACCACGAGCTATCTCACTACGAACTAGTTCAGGAGATAAATCTTCTATTTTTGCGACATATTCCATCTCTTGTGTAATTATGCCCTCTTTAGCGTAATACATCTGTGTTCGCACAGTATCATTTTCACGCTCTTGTACCCATGAAGATCTCATAGTTTCTCCTCAATTTTTTATATTTATATGATGGAAATATAATCAAATAAAGTTAATCTAATATAAAGTAGCATAATTGATAAGATTCTTTATGCAGTATTTGAAATTCAAAGTGACTAATTTACACAATCAAGATAAAAAAAAGCTTTCTAAGTGTATAATTTCGTAACACTTTTTAAGTAGAGGAGCCTTATTGTCAGATTTAACTCTTGTTTTATTAGCAGCGGGAAGCTCTAATCGTTTTGATATGGGTGTTAAAAAACAGTGGTTACGCATAGATTATAAACCATTGTGGCAATTTGTAGCAGATAGCTTCAATCAAACGCAGCGATTTTCACAGATTATTATAGTTTCCTCATCGGATGATATTGCTTTTATGCAAAACTATACAGACTACACTCTAGTAGAGGGTGGGAACACAAGACAACAATCTCTTAAAAATGCACTAAAATTCGTAGAGAGTTCTTATGTACTTGTAAGTGATGTAGCAAGAGCGTGTATAAGTGAAACACTCTTCCAACGCATAATAGATGAAAAATCAAATTATGACTGCATTGTTCCTTATCTTAAAGTAACCGATACTGTAGTATATGAAAACGCCACTATAGATAGAGAAAAAGTAAAACGAATACAGACTCCACAACTCTCAAAAACAACAGTTCTAAAATCTGCACTCCAAACTACTGAGGAATTTACAGATGAGAGTAGTGCCATTGTTGCAAATGGTGGCAGTCGGGGGTATGTTTTAGGTGATGAAGATGCTCATAAAATCACTTTTGTTCATGACTTAAATAAACTGCCATGCCTTCAAGCACCATCAAATGACATTTTTAGTGGGAATGGCTTTGATGTGCATGCCTTTGATGATAAGGGTGAGATGTATCTTGGTGGTCTTAAAATTGATGTTGATTATGGATTTAAAGCACATAGTGATGGTGATGTAGCACTTCACGCACTTATAGATGCACTTTTAGGTGCTGCGGGAATGGGCGACATTGGTATGCTTTTTCCTGACAATGATGATACTTATAAAGGTATTGATTCAAAAGAGTTACTTGCTAGGGTTGTAGAAAAACTTTACAATTATGGTTTTATTATTGTAAACACAGACATTACAATTGCTGCACAAAAACCACGATTATCCTTATATAAAGATGCTATGAGAAGAGTTATTGCAGATATTCTTCGTATAGACAAAGCAAGAGTCAATGTTAAAGCAACAACAACAGAAAAACTTGGATTTATTGGACGAAAAGAGGGTGTTGGTGTAATTGCCAATGCCAATTTAAAATATTTTAACTGGAAAATGATAGGATAAAATGAAGATATTAATTATAGAAAACGAAGTATATTTAGCACAAAGTATTGCAACAAAACTTGGCGAACTCGGTCATAACTGTGAAATGTGTACATCGACAAAAGATGCCATTAGAGGACAAAACTACGATGTAGTGCTACTCTCAACAAATATTAATGGACAAGATTTCAATCCTGTTATAGAGACTTTCAAGCACTCTATAGTTATTTTAATGGTTTCCTATATTAGTAATGATACAGTTTCAAAACCTCTTGCAGCAGGTGCAAAAGATTATATTCTCAAACCATTTATGATAGAAGAGCTTATAAGAAAAATAGACCATTACCAAGACTATGAGAAGCTTAAAAAGAGAAATGAAGCCTATGAAAAGTACCTTGAATATAATTTTTCAAGTGTTGAACATAAGCAGTCTATTGAAAATATTGAACTACCCCTTTTCATCTCATCAAGTTTTCAAAAATATAGTGATGCTTTTGCCTATGAATATGCTAAATCACAAGATTTACCTATTCACTTTATTTCCCTTAGTAGCTCAAAGGCATTAGCAGAAATTGAAAATCTTCCACAAAATTCTATTGCCTATATTATTGACTACCAAGCTCTCAAAAAAGCTGACAAACAAAAATTCTGTACTCTGTTAGAAGGTAAAAAAGCCATTATTTCAAGTAGCGATAAAATTGAAGATGTTGCGTTTAGAGTTATAGAGATTGAAAGTGAAAAAAATGTTTTTGACAAAGGAGAAATTCTTCCTATTGAGGATTATGTAAAATTTATTGTTCTTAATTATCAAGACAAATATCCCGATACGGAGCTTTCCAAAAAACTAGGCATCAGCCGTAAAAGTTTATGGGAAAAAAGAAAAAAATATGACATCATCAAGAAAAAATAAAACTCTTTTTATTGATAAAGAGGCAGCTTCTGTCTTAGAACTTGTAAAAGAGGGTCTGCTCTCTCCTGTAACAAAACTTATGAGTGAGGCAGAGTCTCTTGAAGTCTTACAAACGGGACTTATAAATGGGCAATCATTCCCCTTTCCTTTTATACTCGCGCCTTCTGGTAAAAAAAATGAAGAGGTCATTGCATCTCTAAAAAAAGAAGAAGAGGTAACTATTATATGTGATGGTGAGGTATTTGCAACACTTGTTGTAAACGACACCTTCCAGATAGATCCAAAAGAGAGAGTAAAACATATATATGGAACAGATGATTTAACGCATCCTGGGGTTATGGCTACTATTAAAAGAATTGGAAAATGGGCTATTAGTGGCAAATACACAATCTTTCATAAAACAAAAAATCAAAACAAACTAAAAATTGAAGCTGCTAAAAAGCTTATTGATGCCAAACATACAAGCTCTCTAATGATGGGGGCAAATCCACTACATCGTGCACATGAAAGACTTATTCGACAGAGTCTTGAAGATACAGACCTGCTTGTAATTTTTTTACTCAAACCTTATAATAGTGCAAACTTACAATATGAAGTAAGAAAAGAGGCTTTAGAGTATTTTATAAACAACTTTTTACCAAAAAACAGAGTCATTATTATTCCACTTGAAAATAGCTATATTTTTGCTGGTTATAATGAGATTATCATTGATGCCATTGTTGCAAAAAACTATGGTTGTGACAGACTTACTATTGGAAGGAACCATGCGGGTTTAGGTATGTTTTATGATTGTAATTCAAATAAGTCCATCATTGACAAAGTGACAGGAATTAATATTGATATAAAAGTAGCAAGTGAATATGTCTACTGTGATGAGTGTAAAACACTTGTCAGCAAAAATACTTGCCCACATGGACAACACCATCAGATCTCTTACCATGCAGACTCAATTCTTGAGCTTTTAGAAGCAGGACTTTTGCCTCCCGCTGTTTTAATGAGAAAAGAGATTTCAGCATTTTTACTCTCAAAACTTTTTCCTAACAGATTTAAAAATGTCGAAAAACTCTACTATGACACCTTTCCAGTAAAAGGTCTACTAGAAGAGCATACAGAAAAAGATTTTTACTTAGAGCTTATGAAACTCTACCAAACAACTTCACTTACATAAGGAAACAGATATATGAACTGGCTTTTTTTAACTTTAGGTTATAGTGGTCTATCGCCAAAGGCACCTGGTACAATGGGTACACTTGTCTCACTCCCTATTGGTATGGCAATTTTAATCTACTTCGATACAACAACACTTTTTTTAGCGGCTCTACTTATCTCTGTTATCGCCATAAAAGTCATAAACCAGTATGAACAAGAGACAGGCAATCATGATGACCAAAGAATTGTAATTGATGAACTTGCAGGAATGTGGTTTGCTCTTAGCATTGCCCCTGCAATCTCTGTTGCATCAAATCAAGTGCTTACTCTAAGCAATGGTTTTTTAATAGAGTCTCTCTTATCATTTGTACTTTTTAGATATTTTGACATCACAAAACCATCTATAATTGGACGAATAGATAGAGAAGCTCCAGGGGGTATTGGTGTTATGGGTGATGACATCATAGCAGGTTTTGCAGCTGGTATCTCTTCAGCTGCACTCTGGCAAGGGTGGCTCTATATTAGTCAAAATCTTCTGTAATCTCTTTTTTACCACTTTGCGTTTCATTATAAATAGAGAGTGATGGAAACGCAAACTCAAGAGAATTTTTCTCAAATATATCCATAATTTTTTCCATAACATCCTGTTTTGTTTTTAGCCAATCTTCCCAATCTACAGATTTAGTAAAACAGTAAACTAAAATATTGATACTTGAAGAATCAAATGCATCAAGATAAACCAAAAGTGTCTTTTTAATCCCTTGTAAATCCTCCCTAGAGACTAATTTGGCAGAACGACGAAAATCTTTATATTCATATTTTGTATTTTTACTTGCAATATCAGGATGCAGTACAAGCATCTCTCTTATCTCATTGACTGCGTTTACAATATTCTCTTTTTTAGAATCATACTTCACACCAAGAGACATTTTAATGCGTCGTCCAAGTTTTCTTTTGTTCCAGTTCTTAATATCTTTTGCAGCAAAAGTTCCATTTGGAATTGCTATAAGCGCATTATCAAATGTACGCAGAGTTGTTACTCGAAGACCTATCTCAACAACAACACCCTCTTTACCATTTATTTCTATCCAATCTCCCTGAGAAAAGACCTCACTAAAAAGAACAGAGAGTGTTCCAAAGAAATTTGATATTGTATCTTTTGCAGCAAATGCAACTGCAAAACCACCTATTCCTAGACCTGAAAGAACTGCTGTTAAATCAACTCCACCCAAATAAAGCACAATCAGTACGCCTATAAGTATAATAATAAAGTTAATAATTTTAAGACCAACATTTATAAGTTCACTCTTTACACCTGTTTTCCTTGCATCCATACTGTTTACTTTAATCGCAGCAAGCGCATTTATAAAGATGTAAATAATAGCTGTAAAATAGATACCATAAATTATATTGAATATTACTGTAGCTGTTTCACTATTACTAAAATTATTTAATACATATATAATAATATTAATATTAATGATGATA
>NZ_JALUKE010000039.1 GCF_027056685.1 Sulfurimonas sp. | reverse complement strand
AGTTCTACATAAAAGCTGTCGTCTTGTTTGCCAGATTTTAATATATTTGGATTTTGACCTAGTGCTTCTTCTTTGGAGTATCCTGTCATTTTTTCAAAAACTTCATTGACAAAAGTGATATGTCTTTGTGAATCGGTTAGTACAACACTATTGTCACTGTTTTTAACTGCGAACTGAAATGCATAAAGCTCTTGAGAGATTTTGACAGATTTTCTATAAACTTTGAGTAAGATTAAAATAAGACCAAATGCAGTAAGGAAAAAGAGTAGGGTAATAGCTCGGTTTATCTGCAGATTTTTGTTATGTATAGAGTCTACTAACATATGAAGTTTTTGTAGTTGTTGGTAGAGCTTGCTAGTGCGAATTTCCAAAGAGAGTTTTTTTAGTTCACTGAGCGTTTTTAGCATTAACTTTGAATGTGTGTAAAAGTTATATATAAGGCTGTTGTGCTCTTCTTTTGAAAGTTTTAAAACATTTTCAAGCTGTTTGTTTATAAATGCATTATCTATATAGTCCGTCGTTGTGAACTTGAGTAGATAAAAGAGTGTTTCATTGACACTACTTTTTGTTTGCTGTGAAATATTTTTGCTCTCTCTGAGTGTTTGCTGCAAGTCAAAAAGAAAATGAGATGTATTGATAAGCGTTGCGTTTAGAGATTTGAAATATTCCAAATTATCAACTTTTGTGGCAAAAGTTTTTTTAATATTATGTAAACATTGGGTTAGTTCTAAATTTTTTGGATATTGTGCAGATAGATTTTCCCCTAGTGAATTAAGGGTATTTTTAAATGTTGTAGTGCTTTTATTGACACAATTATAGTTTTTAAATACATCAATAGTTAAGGCAAAGTTGTCAAGCTTTTTGTCTGTAATTTTAAGTGCGACGATTTTGTCATGAATAATGTTGTACTCTTTTGTATCTTTATCTATCAAAACAAGATAAGAGAAGAGCACAACTAACATTACAAGTGAGCTAAGGAGTAAAAAAACTACTTTATCAATTTTTTTAAGTAGTTGCATTTTATGGCTCAATATTTTTAGGTAGTTCTCCGTTAAGAGATTTTAGAAATGCCAAAATTTTATTGACTTCATCTTTTGTCATTTTTCGACCAAGTTGATACTCAGACATTATAAGTACTGCTTTGCGTAAACTCGGCTGGCTTCCATCATGAAAGTAGGGTGCTGTACGCGCTACATTTCTAAGAGAGGGAACTTTAAAAAAGTATTTGTCTCTTTCTTTATGTGTTACATCATATCTTCCTAAATCACTGCCGTTTGCATCAATGTAAATACCAAATTTATTGTACATATTACCACCGATGTTCATACCTTGATGACAGAGTATGCAACCTTTCGTTTTAAAGAGGCTGTAACCCTCTTTAGCTGCGTTTGAGAGTGCTTTCTTATCACCTCTAAGGTAGCGGTCAAAGGGTGCATTTGGTGTGATGAGCGTTTTTTCATACTCGGCTATTGCGTTTGTAATGTTGGCTTTTGTTATTCCATCTTTATATATAGTGCCAAATTGTTGTTTATAAGCAGTTTTATTGAGTTTTGGTATGAG
>NZ_JALUKE010000038.1 GCF_027056685.1 Sulfurimonas sp. | reverse complement strand
ATAATACCCATATGAGTATCAACAACACTGCCATTATTATCTAAATATTTTTGAGTAGGTATCATTCTTACTTTGAATTTTTCAGCACTCTTTTTATCTTCATAAATATCTATAAAATAGATATTACTTTTTGGGTATTTCTCTTTAATCTTATAAAGTATTTTCCCCATAGCTATACAACTCCGACAGTGAGTAGCTCCAAACTCCAACATCATAGGCTCTTTTCCTACTTTTTTTTCAATTTCTGAAAATGGTGTTGCTTGTAACATAGGCTCATCTGCAAAAGCATTAACAGTGCTAAGTCCAAATATTGCTAAAAACATAACAAATAGTTTTTTTACTTTCATCTTTTATCTCCTTCTAAAAATTTAAATTTTGCTGTAATCTCTTCAGTATCTATGAGTCCTTCGATAAATATCATATCATCAAGAGTAAGTGTGGGGTCTTTTGTTATCCCTTTTTCTATCGCTTTTTGAGTAGCATACTCATAAGAAAACTCAACTCGAAGAGACAGATGTTTAATAGCACAACTTAGACGTTTTGACAATTTAGCACAGAGTACTTTATCGCCGTACAAAACTGCTTTAAAAAATGGATAATCCATTTTATCAGCATTTAAAATTTCGCCATTACCCATGGTATGACACGCTTCACTCATTTTCTTCCTTTGCAATAATACTTTTGTTATCATCTCTATGGTATTCACATTGTAAAATTGTATGTTCTATATTGAAATTATCATGAAGCTTCTGCTCTAGCACTTCAATAACTCTATTTGATACTGAGAGCAAGAGGTCTTCTTTAAAATCAAGATGTGCTTCAAAATGAATACGATGGTCATCTAAACGCCATACATGAACATGATGGACACCTTCTATTTCGTCTTCTTCTTTGATGAGTGCCACAACTTTTTGTACATCTATCTCTTTTGGCGTAAATTGCATTAAAATAGCACTACTCTCTTTAATTAAATCAAAAGAAGCCCAAATAAGATAGAGTGCAATAAGAACAGAGATAAGTGGGTCTATCCAAAAAATCTCAAAATAGTACATCAATACTCCACCAACTACAATAGCAACAGATGTCATTACATCAGTGAGTAGATGTAAATAGGCAGCTTTTATGTTCATATTGTCATGTGCATCATCTTTTACAAGTACTACACTTGCACTATTAAGAATAATACTTAATATTCCTAAAGCTATAACCCATATAGAATTAATAGCTTCGGGATGATAAAATTTATGAAATGCTTCAACTATTAGAAATATAGCAATACAAATGAGTACAGAGGCGTTAAAAAGTGATGCTAATATCTCTGCTCGTTTGTAGCCAAATGTTTTTGATTCACTATTTTCTCGTCCTGCAAGACGATTTGCAAAATAAGCAATAAAAAGTGCGACTACATCAGTAAAATTGTGCATTGCATCACTTAATAGTGCAAGTGAACCTGAAAAAATTCCACCAATAACTTGTGAAATAGTAATGATGATATTTAAAACGATTGTGATAAAAAGGTTTTTACCACTTACCTTGTGCTGATGGTGTTCGCTCATAATTTTTTCTTCATA
>NZ_JALUKE010000037.1 GCF_027056685.1 Sulfurimonas sp. | reverse complement strand
ACTTCTGTAAATATCGCTATTGCACTTGCACAACAAGGTAAAAAAGTAGGTCTTTTAGATGCAGATATTTATGGTCCAAATATTCCTCGTATGATGGGAATAGCAGATGTAAAACCTGAAGTAAATGGGAATAAAGTACTTCCAATTAAAGCGTATGGTATTGAGATTATGTCTATGGGTTCACTTATGGAACAAGGGCAATCTTTAATCTGGCGTGGTGCTATGATTATGAAGGCAATTGAGCAATTCTTGCGTGATATTTTATGGTCTGAGCTAGATGTATTGGTTATCGATATGCCACCAGGAACTGGTGATGCACAACTTACACTTGCTCAATCTGTACCTGTAACTGCTGGTCTTACAGTAACAACTCCTCAGGGTGTTTCACTTGATGACTCTCGTCGTTCACTTGATATGTTTAAAAAATTGAACATTCCTATTGCAGGTATTGTTGAAAATATGAGTGGATTTATTGCTCCAGATACTGGTGTTGAGTATGATATTTTTGGAAAAGGAACTTCTGAGCCTATGGCAAAAGAGTTTGACACTAAAGTAATTGCTGAAGTACCAATTGAACCTGCTATTAGAACAGGTGGCGACGACGGAAAACCTATCACTTTTGTAGCACCTACAAGTGAATCAGCAAAACGATATGTGCAAGCTGCTGAATCTATTTGGGCGAGTATTGAAGAGATTAATGCAAGTGGGGGAGTAGATAACCAAGCTGTTCAACCAACAACACCTCCAGGGGTAAGTGCATGTTCTACTGGGTCTGCACAAAAAAGTGGCGGTGGTTGTGGCTGTAGTTAGTCATATTTGTATCTAAACTTCATCTCAATTGAGATGGAGTCTATTTATCTAAGTTCTTTTTTCTCTGCCATCTTTTTATCAAATCTTACTATTTTATTACGACCCGTTGTTTTGGCTACATAGAGTGCTGTATCGGCAAGTTTTATACACTTCCAGATAGTATTAGCATCTTTTGGAAAAATAGAGATTCCTATGCTTATTGTTTTTTGTAATGTCTCTCCATTTCCTGCATCAAATACTATTGATGCAAATGTAGAATGTACCTTTTTGGCTATTTTTAATGTTCCCTCTTCAGTTGCATTATGAAGTAATATAAGAAACTCTTCTCCTCCATAACGGATTGCTAAATCAGATTCTCGTACATTTTCTTGCAATACCTTTCCAATAGCAACAATGACTTTATCTCCAACATCATGTCCATAAGTATCATTGACCATTTTGAAAAAATCAACATCAAGCATTAAAATACTATAGCTCTCTTGTTCTCTTTTTATTTGTCCTGCAAGAGTATCAATAAATTGTTCCAAAAATCTTCTATTGTAAAGATTTGTCATGGGATCACGAAGTGAGTTGTCACGAAGTTTTGCCAAGAGCATTTTACTCTCTATTACTGGTTTTGCAGCTTCTAAATAGTTTTTAATACTAGCATTATATGCATTAATAGTTGCAAGTTGTTCCGTATTAGAAGTGTGTATAGTTAAAACTAGGCTAAATTCATCGCTAATAGTAAAGGGAATACAAAGATATTCCATAGAGTTGTGTTCACA
>NZ_JALUKE010000036.1 GCF_027056685.1 Sulfurimonas sp. | reverse complement strand
ATTGAGCGTTATGTTATCTCTAAAGAAGAGGCTCGTGAGAAGTTTAAAGATGACCATCTTAAACAAGCAGTTTTAAATATGATACCTGATGAAGATGTAAGCATCTATAGACAAGGGGAGTTTGAAGACCTTTGTCGTGGACCACATCTTCCTAGTATTGGGCTAATCCGTTACTTTAAATTGACGAAGATTTCTGGAGCTTATTTAGGTGGAGATTCTAAAAACGAAATGCTTACTCGTATATATGGTATTGCATTTGCAGATAAGGCATCGCTTAAAGCCTATATGGATATGATGGCAGAGGCTGAAAAACGAGACCATCGTAAACTTGGAAATGAGATGAAACTCTTTACTTTCCGTGAAGAAGTTGGTGCTGGTTTTCCTATTTGGCTTCCTGCAGGTGGAAGATTGCGTGCTCGTTTAGAATCACTTCTTTTTAAAGCACACCGTAAACGAGGCTATGAACCAGTTCGTGGACCTGAAATGTTGCGTTCAGATTTATGGAAAACTTCAGGGCATTACCAAAATTATGGTGAAAATATGTACTTTACGCATATTGATGAGCTTGAGTTTGGTGTAAAACCTATGAACTGCGTTGGGCATATTAAAGTATATGAAGATGAACTCCATTCTTATAGAGATTTACCAATTAAGTATTTTGAGTATGGTGTCGTGCATCGTCATGAGCTTACAGGTGCATTACATGGACTTTTCCGTGTGCGTGAGTTTACACAAGATGATGCCCATATTTTTTGTCGTGCTGATCAGATTGAAGAGCAAATTATTGAAGTGGTTGATTTTGTAGATAAAATTATGTCAACTTTTGAGTTTGATTACAAAATGATGATTTCAACGCGTCCAGATAAGGCTGTTGGAAGTGATGAAGTGTGGGAAATTTCTACACAAGCTCTGAAAAATGCTATGGATACAAATAAACTTGCATATGAGATAGATGAGGGTGGTGGTGCATTTTACGGACCAAAAATTGACATTAAAATTACAGATGCAATTGGTCGTGAGTGGCAGTGTGGAACAATTCAGTTAGATTTTAATCTTCCTGAGAGATTTAAGCTTGAGTACAATGGGGAAGAGAACGATAAAATCCAACCTGTTATGATTCATCGTGCTATTTTAGGCTCTTTTGAGCGTTTTATTGGGATTTTGACTGAGCATTATGCAGGCGAATTTCCTATGTTTATTGCTCCTACACAAGTTGCAATTGTTCCTGTAGCTGAGTCACATAAAGAATACGCTAAGGAATTATCAGATAAACTTATTGACATTAATGCTGATAGTGAGATTTATGCGAAGAACGATTCTTTAAATAAGAGAATCAGAACTGCAGAAAAAACTCGAGTGCCGATGATAATTGTCGTTGGTGATGAAGAGATAGCAAATAAAACTGTAGCGGTTCGTGATAGACGCACTAGAGAGCAGTATAACTTAAGCCAAGAGGAATTCTTGAAGCTTATACAAACTAAAATAAATGAGGTAAATTTTTGAGTAAAAACAAAGACCGCGTTATCATGAATGATAACATCCGTGTTCCTGAAGTAAGATGTAATGTAGATGGTGGA
>NZ_JALUKE010000035.1 GCF_027056685.1 Sulfurimonas sp. | reverse complement strand
GATGATGAGTCTCTCTTCGGTTGCAGTCATTTTATATGGAATATTTACTATCTATAACGGCTATACTTATATATCTAATCCACATAAAACACTAAGAGATTGTTGTTCGGTGAAATTGAAAGATAAATAGGTAAGAAGCTAAACGCAGTGAGACTGCGTTTACTGAAACTGTCCAGAGAGTCTTTTATATACTTCTGAACTCTTCAAGAGTTCACTATGTGTGCCAGCTGCTACAATGCTTCCTTTTTGTAATACTAAAATCTTGTCTGCATGCTCAATTGTGCTTAATCTATGGGCAATCGTAATGGTAATTTTATCTTTTGTATATTCACCCAGTGCTTTTTGTATGCGTTTTTCACTTTCATTGTCGAGTGCTGATGTGGCTTCATCAAAAAGGAGTAGTGAAGCGTGTTTGTAGATGGCTCTTGCAATGGCTATTCTTTGTCTTTGTCCACCTGAAAGATTTGCACCTGCTTCACTCATCATAGTGTGTATGCCATTTTCAAGCTCTTGCACAAAGTCATAAGCATCTGCTAGTTTGAGGGCTTCTATAACTTTTTCTTCATCAATATTTTCTTCTCCATAAGCAACATTTGCTGCTAAAGAGTCTTGAAAAATGTAGATGCGTTGTGTTACAAGGGCAATATGATGTTTTATTGAGCCTTGGGTAAACTCTTTTATATTTGTACCATTTATAAGTAATGCTCCCTTATCAGGGTCATAAAAACGCAGTAGCATATTTACAAAAGTAGATTTTCCACCACCGCTGTCACCTACAAGTGCTATATTTTCACCAGCATTAATTTTGAGGCTAACACCATCTAGTAGATTTGTATCTTCATATTTTAAAACAACATCTCTATATTCTATCTCTTTAATGTCGGCTTGAAGCTCTTTTTTACCATCAATTACATCGTTTGGAGTATCTATTATTTCAAAGACACGCTCGCTTGCTGCAAGTGCATCTTGAATTTTTGAGTAGATACCTCCTATTTTACGAATAGGTTCAAATACAAGTCCTACAGCAGTTAGAAATGCAGTAAATTCACCAACAGTCATTTTTCCATCAAATACCTCTCTACCACCTACATAAACAACAGCAGCAAGACCCATTACAGCTATTATTTCCATCATAGGAGATACTAATGCACCCACATAAATTGCTTTCATATTTATTTTGAAAAATTTCCAGTTTTCAAGGCTAAATCTTTTTATTTCAAAATCTTCAGTATTGTTCGCTTTTATGATTTCACTATTATTAAAAACTTCAGTTAAGCGTGAAACGAGGTCAGCATTTTTACTTTGTGAACGGTGAGAGTATTTTTTTAGTTTTTTTGCTATACGCATTAGGGGGTAGATAATTAAAGGTACAACAATAAGTGTATAGAATGAGAGCAGGGGATTGAGATAAATAATATACCCAATAAGTGTAATAACAGTAATACCATCACGAAACATATCTGGCAGCATGTTTGATACAAAGTATTGGATACGACCAATATCGTTTGTAATGCGTGAAATAAGTTCGCCACTTCTATTTGTATACAAAAATGCCATATCAAGTGAAATCATTTTATGTAGAAGTATTTCACGAAAAC
>NZ_JALUKE010000034.1 GCF_027056685.1 Sulfurimonas sp. | reverse complement strand
AAGAGACAAAAATCTCTTCTTCTGCATAACATGATGCAAGAAGCCTATACCCTCGTTGCAAATAATCCACAGCTTTTAGATTCTAAAGAGTATAAAAAACTAGAAAATATTTATAAGATAAAGTATTTAAATGCAGTCAATACTCTGCAACACTCAGATACACAAAAAGCCCAACATATTCTTGAAAACTGTTCAAAGATCCAATCTAAAATAGAGGATATAGAGCAGCTTTTTGAGGCATATAGGTATTATGAAAGGTTTCAAACCCTTTGTATGCAAAAATTATATGCCCCTGCTTATGCTTTAAGTGAAAAATATCTACCACTGCAATACTCAAAAGAGTATAAGGAGATGGAAAGAAAGTACAAGCGGGCATATAAAAATGCTCAAAAACAGATACTTTTAATGAATACACAAAAGGCAAAAGAGTTGCTACTTCCTTATCTGGGGGTTGTATTAAAAAAAGAGAGTATAAATCTTATTCTTAAAGATAATAAAGATTTTTTATCCTTTTTAGATGCCCTTAAACAGCTGCAATACCATGATATAAAAAAGCTTTTAGCACTACATCCAAATTTTTCACAACTCCCTCCATATAAAGCATTTTTAGCTAAACTTGAGGCAACTTTGAGCAATATAAACTCTGCACTAAACGCAGCTGCTATCCAAAAAGCTACAGCAATGATGGAGAGACTAAAAGGTATATCCCTCATAGCAGAAGAACTGAAGTTTCTTGAACAAAAAGCAGAAATGATTGAAATGCTTATGCAAAGTTACCAAGAGAGTGAATTTAAAAAGTGTTACGAGATTCTTGATGAATATCCACAGATGTTTATGGAGCTAAAGCTTGCAAAAATGCTCGAAAAACATTGGAGCAAACTTATGCAAAAATGTGAAAAATACACTCTATATGGAAATATAAAAGGGGTGAAAAAGACACTTAAAGAGCTAATCTCAGTAAGAAGCAGAACAAAAAGGGTAGGGGCACTTTTACGGCTTACTTTTATTGTAAGCATTGATGATTTTCTAAGCCAAAAAAAGTTTAGCAGTGCAGAGAATTTCATCTACTCTTATATTGATATTTTTGGTCTTGATAGTAACTTGCAAAGAGTTATGCAAGAGTATGAAAAGAAATCATCCCAAAAACTTGCCATTATTATCAAACAACAAAATAGAATAGCGCGTGACGCATGGCTGCATAACAAACTTATTGTAGATTAGAGCATCAGTTCTATTATATCTTTTACGGTTTTATCAAAAGGGACATAAAAATTGGCACCTTGTGAGATAAACTGCCGCATTGCCTCTTTTTTCTCTATTGCCTCATCAAGTTCAGGGTCTGTCCCTTTTATATATGCACCGATACGAATAAGTACCTCATTCTCCTTTAAAAGGGTGTAGAGCCTTCTAAATTTCATAACAGCCTTAAACTGTTCCTGCGAGATTATATCATTCATTACCCTTGACGCTGAGTTTAAAATATGAATAGGAGGATAAATACCAAAATCTGTCATTTCACGCGATAAGACTATGTGTCCATCCAAAATAGAACGCGACTGATCAGCAATAGGATCACTCATATCATCACCCTCTATGAGCACCGTAAAAAAGGCGGTGATAGAACCTTTTCCTTCCTCCTTTCCAGCTCTTTCCATCAGTTTGGGTAAAAGAGTAAGAGAGGAGGGTGGATAGCCTTTAGAGGTAGGTGGTTCACCAAGTGCCAAACCTATTTCACGCTGAGCCATAGCAAAACGGGTCACAGAGTCCATAATAAAAAGTACATCTTGCCCTTGATCTTTAAAAAACTCAGCAACACTCATGGCAGCAAATGCACCATATTTTCGCATAAGAGGAGAGTCATCAGAAGTTGCCACAATGACCACGGTGTTTGTCAAATCACCACCAAGATTTTTCTCTATAAATTCAGGCACTTCACGCCCACGCTCACCTATGAGTGCTACAACTTTTATGGGAGCATCTGCACCACGGACAATCATCCCCATAAGGGTAGATTTTCCTACACCACTTCCTGCAAAGATACCAAGCTTTTGCCCTTTACCACAGGTTAAAAGACCATCAATACTCTTAACACCCACACTAAAAACTTCATCTATCATACCACGCTTCATGGCAGCAATAGGTGCTTTTATGATGGGTCTTAATTGCGAATCATGTATAGCTTCTTTTCCATCAACGGGACGCATAAATGGATCTACCACTCGCCCTAAAAGAGCCTCCCCAATGGGAATTTTTAAGCCTGTTGCATCTAAAAATACTTTATCACCAGAGCGAAAGCCCTCAACAAAGCTAAAAGGAGAAATATACAGTAGGTCTCCATCAATCTCGGTGACCATGCCAACCGTCTCTTGCTCTGTCGTATTTGAGACAATTTTAACAATATCGCTAATGCTTACATTGAGACCTTTTGCAATAATCACCGTTGCGTTTATCTTTACGACTTCTCCAAACGCAACAGAGTAATTTTTATTTGCAAGTTTCTCTTTTAGGGATGCAAATGGCATTTTTTAGTATCGTGAGCCACTAGGTGAGTTAATGAGTGAGAAGAACTCACTTCTGGTTTTTTCATCTTTTTTAAAGAGTCCACGAAGAGCTGAAGAGGTAGTTGTAGAGTTTATTTTTTCCACACCTCGCATCTCCATACACATATGGCGTGCTTGAATAACAACGGCAACACCCTTTGGCATTATTGTATCCATAATAGCATCTGCTATCTGCTCTGTTAATTGCTCTTGAATCTGCATTCGTCGTGCAAAAACATTCACAACACGAGGAATTTTAGAAAGACCAACTACTTTTCCATCAGGAATATAAGCAACATGTACCCGCCCAATAATTGGCAGTAAATGGTGTTCACAAGTAGAATAAAACTCTATATCTTTCACCAAAACCATTTCATCATTTGAACTCGTAAAAAGTGCTTTTTTAAGTATAGCAGCAGGGTCTTCTTTATACCCTCCATAAATAAATTCAAAAGATTTTCTTACACGAGAAGGAGTGTCAAGAAGACCCTCCCTACTAGGATTTTCTCCAACATGCTCCATCATTATTTTTACTGCATTTTCAAATTCAATATTTTTATTTTCTGACAAAATAATCCTACCTTAATGAATAAAAATTGTAGGAACGATAAGAGGATATCGTTTCATTTTACGATAAATATGTTTTCTCACTACTTGACGCAAGTCTGATTCTAATGCTCTTGGATTATCAATCATTCCCGGTTTCATATTAAGAAGGAAGTTTTCTACGATTTCACTCATCTCTTTTGCAAATGCTTTGTCTCTTTTATCTGGAACAATACCAAAAGTAGTAACTTTTGGTTTGTCCATCATTTTGCCAGTCTGCTCACTTACTTGAATAACCATCATTATGACACCTTCAGCTGCCAATTTTTGACGATCCATAACAATATCATCTTCAATTTGATGGTTATTTTGATTATCAATATATGTTTTACCAGTTTTTACAGTTTTTACTTTTCTCATATATTTTGGTGCAATCTCAATCTGTTCACCATCACTCATAAGAAGAATATTTCTCTCTGGAACGCCACACATCATTCCTGTCTCTTTGTGCTTCATAACATGATTATATTCACCATGAATTGGTAAAAAGAATTTAGGATTTACTAAACGCAACATAAGTTTTTGCTCTTCCATAGAGGCGTGACCAGAGACATGAATATCTCTATCCATTGCCACTCTCGCACCACATTTTTGTAAATGGTTAAGCATTTTAGAAATAGAACCTTCATTCCCAGGAATTGCACGAGAAGAGAGTACAATCAAGTCTGTCGGTTTAATTTTAATGTGTCTATGCTCTCCAATACTCATTCTAAAGAGTGCTGAATTTGCTTCACCTTGAGAGCCAGTAGTAACAATAAGTACATCTTTATCACTCATATTCGCTACATCTTCAGGCTCTACAAAAATACTTTTAGGAAATTTTATATAATCATACTGCATACAAACTTCTAAGTTACGCTCCATTGAACGCCCAATCACACAAACTTTACGACCATACTTCACGCCATACTGAATAGCTTGATAAACACGGTGAATATTTGAGCTAAATGTTGAAAGTATTACGCGTCCCTCTGCTTTTGAGAAAACTCTGTCAAGTGCAGGTCCAACACTTAATTCAGATCCAGTAGCTATTGGATTATGTGAGTTTGTTGAGTCACTCAACAGACACAATACTCCTTTTTCACCATAATGAGCAAGTCTATGAAGATCTGCTGGGTATCCATCAACTGGTGTATAATCTATTTTAAAATCACCAGTGTGGATAACAGTTCCAGCTTCAGTAGTAATTGCAATAGAAGAAGAATCAATGATAGAGTGTGTCATATGCATCCACTCAACTTCAAAATCATTTCCTATTTTATATACTTTTCTCTTCTCAATTGGATTAAAATATTTTCTTGCCTCTTTTAAGTGGTGCTCATCAAATTTATTTCCTATCATTGCTAAAGGAAGTGGTGTTCCATAAATAGGAAACTGCAACTCTTTAAAAAGATATGGCATTGCACCAATATGATCTTCATGGGCATGTGTAATTATAATACCGACAATCTTATCTTTTATTTCATGAAGGTATGAAAAATCGGGTACTAAAATATCTACACCATGCATATCTTCATCAGGAAAGCTCATACCAACATCGACTAATATTGCCTCATTATCTGTTTCAAAAACAGCAATATTTCCACCAATTTCACCAAGTCCACCAAGTGGTGTTACACGGATTTTTGCCTTAGAATTTAAATCTAATTTATAATGGGGGTTCAATCTTTGCTTATGAGACTCTTGATTCTTAGAAACAAAAGATTTCAGATTTTCATCAACTGGTGAAGGTCCTCTTTTATGTCGATTACGATTTTTATTTTTGTTATTATTAGACTTAGCAGCCGGTTTATTACCTGTTGTAGCTTCATTTTTCTTTTGATTAGGATTCGGTCTACGACTATTATTATTTCTTCTATTGTTATTTGGTTTGCGTTGTTCTTGAGGTTTACTTTGAGTAGCCTCTTGTGTCTCTTCTGCCATCCAAACTCCTTATTTATATTATTTTGTAGAGTTGGTGATAGTCCTTCGTGCTAACTTGATGAGGGCGAATTGTTAATGTAAGTTCTAGCTCGTTAAAAGCCTCTTGGAGTCGTGGTTTTTCATATTTTGCTGAAAGATTTTTCATCAAAGTTTTACGAGGTTGTGTAAATGCAACTCTTAGCATATCTTCAAAATCTTTATCACTTCTATCAGCACTTTTTTCTATTAGAAAAACCGCAGAGTCAATCTTTGGTTGTGGGTCAAACGCAGTCGGTGGAACTTTCACAATTATCTTTGCTGTTCCTACACTTTGGGTAATAATACCCAACGAACCAAATACTTTTTCACCTGCAACTGCACAAAATTTCTCTGCAACTTCAAGCTGTACCATTACAAGTATACTTTTACACATTGGATCTGCGAGTGCTTTGAGTATGATGTTCGTAGCTATATAGTATGGCAAATTTGCCACCAAGTCATACGGCTCATCAATTAAAGTAGTCTGCCAAGCTTGTAAAACATCCCCACAATTTAAGTGGAGTCGCTTGGTATCGATCTCTTTTTTAAAAGTATCTTGTAACAGTTTACATAAATCGGTATCTACCTCAAAAGCTTCTACACTTTTGACATCAACTAAAAATTTAGTTAAAT
>NZ_JALUKE010000033.1 GCF_027056685.1 Sulfurimonas sp. | reverse complement strand
GACCTCTTTTTATTTGATGTCAATGTCGCACACCTAAGTGGTTTTGAACTTTTGCAAAGTCTGCGTGAAAGCGGTGATAAGACACCTACAATCTTCATCACAGCACTCACTGACATTGCTTCACTCTCACACGGCTTTGAAATAGGAGCTGATGACTACATCAAAAAGCCTTTTGATTTTGATGAGCTTTTAGTGCGCATCAATGCACTGCTTCGTAAATCGTACCACAGCTACGACGAAAAAATCAAAGTCGGAGAGTTTTATTTTGCCATAGAAAAAGAGGAACTCTACCGTGAAGATACATTTGTAGCACTCTCACCCTCAGAGCTTAAAATCACAAAGCTGTTCTTTCAAAACCTTGACGCAACTGTGCAAAAAGAGAGACTGCTTGAGTATCTTGGTGATGGCAAAGAGATGAGTGAGGGATCTTTGCGTGTTCACATCAATAAACTGCGAAAAATTGGACTCCCCATCACAACTATAAAAAGAGTAGGATATCGCCTTGCATCATCATGAAAAAACAGCTTTTTTAAAATTTTTCATCACCTACTTTGTGAGCGTGGCACTGCTGATTTTAGCAGCGGGATTTTTCTACTATATTCAAATGAAAAACCATATTTTAAAGGCTGAAGAGTTCTCACTTATAGAGTATGCCCGACATGTTAAACTCCATCTCAATATGAATGAGTACCGTAATGGTATATATACATATAAGTTTGTAACAAGACCAAAAAAACATATAGATATACGCAACTTTACCATTGCAGATAGATATTTTATGAAATATATGCCAACCAAAAAACCATACTACTATCTCCAAATTCTGAAAAAAAAAGATGCTTTTAACAAAAATCTTTTTGAACTAAAAATCAAAATATGGACGCTCCAGTTTTTACTGCTTTTAGTTTTTGCCTTTATTAGCTACAAACTTGCTAACAATGCCCTCAAGCCACTTCAAGAGAGCATCTCGACACTTGATAAGTTCGCAAAAGATCTCATACATGACCTTAACACACCTGTTACTTCCATCAAGCTCAATATGAAACTCCTTGAAAAAAAAGAGGAGTGTGCAGACAATGCAGCACTGCAAAGAGTAAAAAAGAGTGTCGAGACCATTTCAGAACTGCATGAAAACCTAACCATCCTCCTTCAAGAAGAAACCTTCCAACTTGAGCAGGTAAACCTCTGTAAAATCACGCAAGAGATACTCCAAACGCAGCAGCAGATATACCCAAATATTCGCTTCACGCAAGAGTGTTCAAACTTTACAGCCAAGCTCAATGCACACGCCATAAAGCAAATACTCCAAAATATCATCTCAAATGCCTGCAAATACAACACCCAAAACGGATATGTAAAAATCTACACCACAAAAAACAGCCTCAGTATTCAAAACAGCGGACCAAAGATCTTAAATCCAGAGAAGATTTTCGAGCGTTCCTACAGCAGTGACAAACGCAGCAGCGGCATAGGCTTAGACATTGTTAACCGTTTGGCAAGAGCGATGAATATAGAAATAAAAGTTGAATCGGATGATGAGAGTAATACTTTTATTTTGAAGTTTTTATCCTAAAAAATGTTAACTTCCAAAACATATTATCT
>NZ_JALUKE010000032.1 GCF_027056685.1 Sulfurimonas sp. | reverse complement strand
CGATATAAAGTAAGTTACAACCAGAACAATAGCTAACTGTTTAAAAAAGACACCAACTATACCACTGACGAGTAATAAAGGTATAAAGATTAAGATAGATAAAGTTGTAGCAACACTCATAATAGGTAAAATTTCACGAGAACCTTTGATAATGGCATCTTGTTTTGTCTCGCCATTTTCATAATGTCGTTCAATATTTTCAACGACTATCAGCATTTGGTCAATCAGTCCTCCCATTGCAGCAACCATACCACCAAGAGAAAAAATATTAAAATCTATGCCAATAAGTTTCATTCCAATCATAGTGATAAAAAATGTGACAGGAATGATGATGAGTGCAGCTAAAGAGAGGGTAAACTTTCTTAAAAAGAAAAATATAATTAAAACGGCTATAAATGAACCAATAGCAATAGCATCAATAACACTTCTTACCGCTTTTTTAATAAAATCAGTTCCGTCATAATACTTCTGTATTGTAATACCATCTTTTGCAAGTTTTTTATTGAGTTCATCTACTTTCATATTAAAGGCTTTTTGAACATCTACGGCATTTGCGTTTGGTTGACGAAGTAGATCAAAGATGACTGCATTTTTAAAGCCACTTGCGGCAGAAATCTCTTTAATTGGATTTTCTCTCTCTACTAAGAGTGCAATATCACTCAGTTTTATGCTTTTAGAATTTCCAAGTGATATATTTAGTTTTAAAAAGTCATTTGCATTGCTTCTTTTTTGATTGAGTGAAAGGATATATTGCGTATGTTTAGAGTTAATAAGTCCTAAAAAGTCTATAGAATTTTGAGCTTTTAGCTGTGCAATAATATCGTTAATATTAAGATTATACGCGGCTACTTTTTTACTATCAAGTACAAGTTTATATTCACTCCATGCGGGTGATTTCATCTGTATGTCATACACCCCGCTAATTCCAAGCATTACAGGTTTGAGTTCATAGTAAAGCTTTTCTGTCAATTTTGCGCGAGATACATTATTTGAAGCTATTGCATAAATAGAGACAGGATACATGCTTGGAGTTGCCTGCCTGATGGTTATTTTAGCATTTGGGCTTATAGAGTTTTTAATATCCGCCATACGAGCTTGCACAAGTTGATATGCTAAATATGGGTTTATATTCCAATTAAAGTAGATATTTATATCTGTTGATCCTACTGATGTTGAAGAGACAATTTTTTCAACATCCTGAACAGTTTTAAGAGCCTCCTCACTTGGTTTTGTGACAGAGTAGAGCATTTGTGAAATGGGAGAGTGTCCATTGTCTATGCTTACTTCAATTCGTGGGAAAAATATATTTGGTAAAACTCCTTGAGGAATAGTCGTTGAAACTTTATAACCTACTGCTGCTAAAAGTGTGATAATAAGAATAATGGCTAGTTTATTTTTTAAAATATAGAGGTAAAAACCTTTTTTCTCTTTCATTATTTTACACTCACTTTTAAATTATTATGAAGCATATAGGCATTTTTAAGTGCAATTTTCGCATTTTTAGGAAGTCTGTTTTTTATAAGCGCACTCTGTATCATATCTTTTTGGATATCTATAAAAAAGAGATGTGCGATATTTTTTTCATCTATAAGATAAATAGCAGGA
>NZ_JALUKE010000031.1 GCF_027056685.1 Sulfurimonas sp. | reverse complement strand
CTGCAGAGATCGCATTTACACGCTGTCCTTTTTTGCCTAAGTCTACTGCCATATAGCGTACAGTTGATTCAAGTGCTGCTTTTGCCACACCCATTACATTGTAATTTACAATGTATTTTGGTCCACCTAAATAAGAGAGTGTAAGAATAGAAGCATCATCACTTAAAACAGATTCTAGTCTATTTGTTAAATCAATAAGAGAGTAAACAGAGATGTCCATAGCAATTTGAAAAGCACTTTTAGTCGTTTTTATAAAAGGCTCAGAGAGTGCCTCTTTTGGAGCAAATGCAACAGAGTGTACCAAAAAGTCAATTTTTCCAAAATCTTTCTCTATTTTAGCAGCGATGCCTGCCATATGCTCTTCATTTGAAACATCTAACTCATACACATATTCACTTCCAAACTCTTTTGCTATTGGTTCTACTCTTTTTTTAAGTGCATCATTAAGGTAAGTAAATGCCATCTCTGCACCCTGTGCTGCACATGCTTTTGCTATTCCATAAGCTATTGATTTATTGTTTGCAAGACCTACAATAAGACCTCTTTTTCCTTTCATTAACATCTATATTTTCCTTTATTTAGTTTTATCAAGTTCATCGGCATATTGAATCATTTTGCCAAAATGTTCTGCATATAAGGCTGCACTCCCTACTAAAATACCATCAACATTTTTCACACTCAAAACATCTTTAGCATTGTTTACTTTTACACTGCCACCATAAAGTAGTGGTGCTGCAGATATTTTTTTCAACTCAGCATGCATATCTTCAATATCTTCAAGTGTAGGTGTAAGTCCTGTTCCAATTGCCCATACAGGTTCATACGCGACAATAAGATTTTCATAATTAGTATCTATGCCTTCATATTGTTTCTTTATATATGTAAGCATTGTTTGCTTTGATGCTTCACGAATCTCTTTAGGTTCGCCCACACAAAAGACAATTTTAAAACCTTTTTCCTTGAAGTAATTAAACTTTTGTACCAAAAATTCTTGGCTTTCACCCAAAATATGACGGCGTTCACTATGTCCGATTAAAATCGTTTTTATACCAAATTCATCAAGTTGTTCAAGCCCTGTCTCACCTGTAAATGCACCATTTTGTGTTGGGTATGCATTTTGAGCACCAATAGTTATGCTTTTTGTTTGGAAATTATCTAAAGATGTCATAGCTGGAAAAACTAAAACATCAGAAGATGAAACATCTGCAAATTTTTGCAACTCTTGTATATAACTATGTGTAGCACTGCGTGTAAGATTTGTTTTTAAATTCGCTGCTATTATCATTTCTAACTCTCTTCTTTGCTTTTTTCAACCATCAAAGGTTTCACACCTGGAAGAATTTTACCTTCAAGAAGCTCCAGTGAAGCCCCTCCACCAGTTGAAATAAAGCTCATTTCATCATCAACACCAACACGCTGCACTAGGTCTGCAGTATCACCACCACCGACAACTGTTGTCGCATACGAATCAGCTACAAAGTGTGCTATTTTTGAACTACCTCTTGCAAATTTATCCATCTCATAAACACCCATTGGTCCATTCCAAAGCACTGTTTGAACATCGTTTAAACCCTCACGATAGAGTCTCACAGTAGCAGGTCCAATGTCAAGCCCCATCCAACCACTTGGAATCTCTTGTGCAGTTACAATCTTACTTACAGCATCTTCTGCAAACTTCTCAGCAGCAACTACATCTACAGGAAGATAGAGTTTCACCCCAAGTTTTTTCGATTCGTCCATAATACCTTGTGCCTCTTCTAGCAAATCATCTTCAACTAATGATGCACCAATGTTATAGCCCATCTGCTTTAAAAATGTAAATGCCATTCCTCCACCGATGAAAATTTTATCTACTTTTGGCAAGAGATTTACTAATGCTTCAAGTTTTCCTGAAACCTTGCTACCACCAACTATTGCTGCAAAAGGGCGTACTGGGCTATTTATAAGTTTTCCAAAAAAGTTAATCTCACGATCAAGTAAAAAACCTGCTGCTTTATGTTCATTATCAAAAAAGTGTGTGATTCCTTCTACTGAAGCATGAGCACGATGGCTTACACCAAAAGCATCATTGACATAAAATTCAGCCATCGATGCTAAAGTCTTTGCCAATACAGGGTCATTTTTCGTCTCGCCAGCTTCAAAACGAAGATTTTCCAGTAAAAGAACCTCACCCTCTTTTAGAGCGCTTGCTTTACTCATAGCATCTTCACCAACTACATCTTTAGCCAAAGTGACATCACGCTTTAAAAGATGTTGTAGACGACGCGCTACAGGTGCAAGTGAATACTTTTCAACCACTTCTCCCTTTGGACGACCAAGGTGAGACGCTAAAATTACTGCACAATTTTGGTCAAGACAATAATGAATTGTTGAAATCGCTGAACGAATGCGTCTATCATCTGAAATATTTCCAAACTCATCCATTGGTACATTAAAATCACATCTTATGAAAACTTTTTTACCTGCCAAATCTAACTTTTTTATATTTAATAATTCCACTATTATCCTTTTAATTTTTTTTACTTATATGTATTGCCATATCAAGAAGCCGTGAGGAGTAACCCCATTCATTGTCATACCATGACATTACTTTTATCATATTGCCGCCTATTACCTGAATTAAATCCTCTGCAACTATAGAGCTGTAATTACATCCAACAAAGTCTTGCGAAACACGCATTTCTTTGTCTATGAGTAAAATACCTGTAAATTCACTCTCTGCTTTTTTATTAAAAAGTGCTCTTACTTCCTCTTCTGTTGTGTTTTTTGCAACAACAACATTCAGATCCATCATAGAGACATCAGGAGTTGGTACACGCACACTCTGTCCATGTAATTTACCCTCAAGCTGTGGCATAACACGGTTAATTGCCTTTGCTGCACCAGTTGTTGTTGGTATCATATTTACAGCTGCCGCACGAGAACGCCTTTTATCACGGGTATGCTTTACATCAAGGAGATTTTGATCATTTGTATAGGAGTGAATGGTTGTCATCAAACCTTTTTCAATGCCAAAAGCATCATCAAGAATTTTTGCTACAGGCGCTAAACAATTTGTCGTGCATGAAGCATTAGAGACAATGCTCTGCCCCGCATACTCTTGCTCATTCACACCTATTACAAATGTAGGTGTCATTTCATCTTTTGCTGGAGCGGAGAGCAGAACTTTTTTTATACCATTATCGATGTATGTTTGTGCAATATCAGAAGTTAAAAAGAGTCCCGTACACTCAAGCACCAAATCAGCGCCACACTCAGCAAAAGGGAGATTTTTTGGCTGGGATTCTGAGAAAATTTTAATACTTTTTCCATCTATAGAGATATGTTCTTCATCAATTTTACTAACTGAAACATCAAATGTTCCATGCACAGAATCATTTTGTAAAAGATAGAGCATCATATCGATCTCTGTTAAGTCATTAATGGCAACGATCTGTATGTCATCTCGTTTTGAAGCGATGCGAGTAACACAGCGCCCTATTCTACCAAAGCCATTAATAGCTATTTTCAATGCCATTATTTATCCTAAAAATTTTAATTGGATTATTTTATCCAAAATTAGTTATAATTCGTATTAAATGGAAACAGTAGCACTCTATGGAGGTTCTTTTGACCCTCCACATATTGGTCATGAAGCGGTTGTAAAAGCAGTTAGTGAACTTTCGTTTATTGACAAAACGATTGTTATGCCGACCTATCTCAATCCGTTTAAAAGGGCTTTCTTTGCCCCACCAGAGCTGCGTTTGAAATGGTTGAAAAATATTTTTTCTTCTTATAAAAATGTACAAATCAGCTCCTTTGAAGTGGATTTACAAAGAGAAGTGGCTACTGTTGAAACGATTAAATATTTGAAAAAAAAATATTCTAGAATTTACCTCGTAATAGGTGCAGATAATCTAAAATCTCTGCATAAGTGGCAAGATTATGATGAATTGAAAGAGTCCGTCCACTTTATAATAGCAAAAAGAGACGCAGTTAGGGTCTCTGATGAGTTTATAAAACTAGAAATTGACGAGAATATTTCTTCTTCATCTTTACGAAAAGATATGGATATAAAAAAATTACCAAAGGCAGTTGCTAAACAAATTGCCCAATACTACAAGGAACACAATGCAAAACAGAATACAAAAAATAACTGATTCACTCGACAAAAACAAGGCAGAAGCAATAGAAGTTTTTGACCTTAATGATAAAAACTACATCGTTGATTATGCGGTTATAGCATCATCACTCGGACAAAAACATACTTTGGCACTCCTAAACCATCTTAAAGATGAGCTCAAACCTCAAGAACATTTTAATAATGTTGATGAGAGCGGAGACTGGGTTGTGATTGACTTAGGTGATATTCTTATTCATATAATGACTCCTGAATATAGAGTTAAGTATGATATGGAAACATTTTTGAGTGAGTTAGGGGGTCACTAACTTCTCATTTAACTTCTCTAGTATATCTTTATAGTTGTAGATTGACTCTACATACTTCACAGGTTCTTCCCCTCTTGCATAACCATATTTTAGATTTCTATAATATTTTTTATGCGAGAGAAGTGGAAGCACTATCTTCATATCACTCCAAACATTTGGATTTAACCCTAACCTTTGTGCTAGTTTACGAGCATCTTGTATATGACCAAATCCAATATTATAAGCAGCAAGCGCAAATTTTAATTTACTCTCATTCTCCACTTCAGGAGGAATATGTTTTATCATCTGCATAAGATGTCTTGTCCCTCCATTAACACTCTCTTTGGGGTTTAGTCTATGTTTTACACCCAATATTTTTGCTGTCTTTTTTGTAAGCATCATAAGCCCACGAACACCAGTAAAACTTTTTGCTCGCGGATTCCAGTGAGATTCCTGATAAGAAACCGCAGCTAAGAGCGTCCATGGTATCGCATATTTTTCTCCTGCTGTTACGAAATATTTTTTATATTTTGGCAATCTGCTTTTTATACGCTTGTAAAACATTTTTGCATTATAATAATCAAAAAAGAGAATATAACCATAGTAGCGATCTTTTAATTGTATCATTTTTCCTTTTTGATTATAGTCATTCAGCCATGCGTACATATCCATCTCTAATTTTGGACTGTTTTTAGGAAGTATCCAAGCGAGTTGTTCTCTAGCACTAATAGAAAATGCTAAAGCAATATTTGGAAAATAGCGTAGATTTATGGAGTAGATATTTGAATCGGCAATGGTACAATCTATTTGATGCTTTGCCACCATCTCTAGCAACTCTTCTGTAGAGTTATCAGAATTAGTAACTGCGTTTATGTCAAAGCCATCCTCTTTTAATGATGTAATTGTCTCCGCATAACTGGTATCTGCTCCGACCATTATATTAAGCCCTTCCAAATCCTCTACATCTCTTGGAAAATTATCACCTCTTAACATATCTCTATTGCAAATAACCTGCTCTTGTACTTCAAAATAGGAGGGTCCAAAATTATATTTTGCTTTTCTTTGTGCAGTTTTTGCTAAAGATGCAGAAGTAATGTCAATATCGCTGCGTTTAGAGAGTACTAGGGCTTCTTGAACTGTATGTGCTGCTGTAACATTTAGCTCAACGCCCAAATGCTTAGCATAGGATTTTAGTAAATCATACTCAAAACCCTGTGGACCATCAGCACCTATAATATATGTTGAAGGTGCATTCAAAAGTACTACATTTAACATCCCTCTTCTCTTTATTTTTTGTAAAAGAGAGACTTTTTTTTGAATTTTAGGTGTTGGCAC
>NZ_JALUKE010000030.1 GCF_027056685.1 Sulfurimonas sp. | reverse complement strand
ATATATATTACATCATTTTACCCTTTCTTTATATAGATTTAATTTATTATTGTAATGATAAAATAGAATTTTTTAATAAAAAAATAGCTATAATAAAAAATTACATAAAATAACTTTTATTAGTTTATATATTTATTAGGACACAATTTGAAGAAATTACTTTTTATACCATTTATGTTTGTAATCTCCAGTAGTGTATCTGCGTTAACATTGCAAAAGACAGTCAGCGAAGTGCTTGCTACGCACCCAGTTATTCAGCAGCAGTTGAAAAATTATAGGGCTACTCGTGAAGACATGAGTATTGCTGATTCTGATTATATGCCTACAGTGGACATTGTCGGAGGTGCTGGATGGAAAACAAAAGGTCATTTGGCAAACCAGCCTGATTATAACGATCATAGAGCATACAATAGTGCTGTAATTGTAAAACAAAATCTGTTTAATGGCTTTAAAACACTCTATTCTGTCGCTTATGAGAAAGCTCGAGTTGTTGCTGCTGCTTATAATTATGTTGAAAAAGCAGATGATGTAACTTTGCAAACAACAAAGGCATATCTTGATCTTCTTCGTGCCTACGAACTTTATAAAGTTGTTAAAGAGAATGTAGCTGAAAATGAGTTGATTTATTCAAAGGTGTATGAGCTTTATGTTTCAGGTGCAGCAGCAAAATCAGAACTTGATAAGATTCAGTCTTCATTGTCTTTGTCGCGTTCAAATTTAACAGTAAGAAGAAACAATTTGGTAGATGCGCGTTTTGCTTTACATGAATTTTTAGGAAGGGCAGTTTCAGTAGAGGCTTTAGAAAAACCTGCCTTTACTGCAAAATTGCCTTCAAGTCGTATCCGCGCAATGCAATTTGCTTTTGAGCATAATCCTTCTCTTCTTGTAAGCCGTTTCAATATAAAAGCTGCACAAAAAAAGTATAAACAGTCTCGCCAAAACTACTATCCTTCAGTTGATTTAGAAGCCGCACAATATTATTCTGATAATTGGCAAACATCAGTACAGCAAGATGATAGATTTGAAGTTATGTTAAATGTGACATATAATCTTTATAATGGTGGTAAAGATAGTGCAAGAAAACAAAAAAATATATCTTTAGTAAGTGAAGAGGTCGATAAACAAAGAGAACTCAAACGTAAACTTATTCATAGTCTTGGTGTTTCATGGTCATCATATGAAATAATCGGTATGCAACTTAATGAGCTTTATAAGTTTCAGAGTTTTTCTTTTTCAACATTGAATTTGTATAAAAAAGAGTATGAATTAGGACAGCGTTCACTTTTAGATCTTTTAGCGGCACAAAATGATTATTTTGGTGCGCAAGCGCAAATTATTAATGCTCAATATGATCAGCTATATGCAAAATATAGAATATTAGATGCTATGGGTGTTTTAGTTGTTGCATTACTTGGCGAAGATACAGATTATTATAAAACAGTTGGTTTAGAAAATGGATATAAGGACATAAAAGACAAGCTTCCTGTCAATTTGGATGTAGATAATGATAAGATTCCTGATTCTCAAGATATATGCGTAAATTCAGAACTCAATGCAACTGTAATGCCGTATGGTTGTCAAAAATTTGTAGAAGATAAAGACGGAGATGGTGTTAGCGATGATAAGGATCTATGTCCATCGACTCCACTTGGATTTGCAGTCAATGATGATGGCTGTCCTCTATCTAAAAACTTAAATATTGAATTTGAACCATTATCTAACAAGATAGCAAAAACATCAAATCTAAAAATCAAACAATTTGCCAGATTTTTAAAAGAGAACCCATTATATAATATTATTATAGTGGGTCATACTGATAATGTCGGGACACAAAAAGAGAATCTTAAGTTGTCTGAAGAGAGAGCTAAGGAAGTAGAAAAAGCATTAGAGTCTTATGGTGTAGATGAAGCTCGTATGAGTGTTGTCGGAAAAGGAGAGATGGAACCTATTGCAGATAATGCCACTCCAAAGGGAAGAAGAAAAAATAGAAGAATAGAAATTAGACTTAACTATGTTGCTGATAAATCGGGAGATCAATAATGAAAAAGTTATATTTACTACTTTGTGCGTGTTCACTGGGTATTGCTGCGGGTGAAACTATTATTCCGCCTGACCTTCAAATGAAAGTTGATTTGCGTAACTATCACGAGATAGAAAAGAAAGACAACACTATTAAGTTTGATCAAAATAATTCACAAACAAATGGAATATACAATTATAGATATTCTCCGCTTGAACAAAGAAAAAAACAGAGTGCAAATATATTTTTAGATAGAAATTTTGACAAAATAGAACGTTTTTCTCCTTTATATTTTAAAGGTGATACCTTAGATAATGACTCAAATAAGACTTTGAATGATATTATTGAGAAAATCAAAGAGTATAGAAATAGTAAGAATCAAGGAGTCGCTGTCACTATAATCGGATACACACAAAAAACTGAAAATAATGCAACGAAGGTAAATTTAGAGAGTGCATACGCAAACTTTTTTCAAAGTGTAGCTCAGAGGAACAATATGAATCCTAAGAAGGCGCGTGAGGAGTCTATAGATTATATGAAAAATATTTATGATACTTTAGTCGATCATAATATTTCAAAAAAGATTCTTTATAGAGAAAATCGTGCAGGAAAAGATGCTCTCAAAACAGAAGAATTTAGTGATGGACGAGAAAAAAATAATCGTGTAGAGGTAGCGATATATGCAAAATCATTTATAGACCCTGATACAGACAAAGATGGGGTACATGATTCAAAAGATTATTGTCCAAATACACCTCTTGGCTCAAGTGTAGATAAAAATGGATGCCCTCAGTTAATGAATCTTGATTTGAAATTTGATTTTGATAAGGCGACTATTTCAGATAAAAAATCGCTTGATGCTATTGAGAAACTTGTGAAATTTATGAAAAAATACCCTTCTTATCATGCACATATAGTCGGGAATACTGATAGTGCTGGTTCAGCAAAATATAATCTAAAACTCTCTCTGCGACGCGCGAAATTTGTTGTAAAAATTATGGAAGATGCAGGGATTGATCCAAGCCGTTTAAGTTTTGAAGGCAAGGGAGAAAGTGAACCATTATTTGAAAATATTAATCCTTTTAATCGCCATATGAATAGACGTACAGAAGTGGAACTTACGCTTCCAGAAGAGCAAATAAAACAAAAGAAAATAGAACATAGAGTTGGGCGGAGAAAAGGTTAAAGATGTCTCTTCTTTACTCACTTTCACTCTACACAAAGTTATATGCTAAGCCTTATAGTGTAGAGTCTTTAAGTGCCGGACTTCCGAAATCTCAAGTAGATGATGATTTTAAACTTTTTTCTTCAAAGAGTTCAAAATCGCTTTTCTCTCGTGCAGCTTCTAGAGCCGGACTTAAATCAACATTATCAAAAAAATCACTAAATGAAATTATAGATCTACATCTTCCATGTATTTTGTTATTATCTGAAAATAATTCATGTATTTTGGAGTCATTTTCAGATGATAGAAAAAAAGCAAAAATAATTTTTGCTGAAGAAGAACCATTAGAAGAGTGGATGGATGTTGATAAGCTTCAAGAAATTTACCTTGGTTATCTCTTTTTAATTAAAAAAGAGTATCAGTATAAAAAAGATATTCATAAAGTTGACACTCACAATAAACATTGGTTTTTTGATACACTCAAACTCTCTGCACCCATTTATAAAGATGTCCTACTGGCATCTGTTTTAGTTAATCTATTTGTTTTGGCGACACCACTTTTTACCATGAATGTCTATGATCGAGTCATCCCAAATAACGCCAAAGAGACCCTTTTTGTTTTTACAACAGGTGTCGTTTTAGCTTATTTAATAGATATATCCTTAAAATATAGTCGTACTTATTTGCTTGAGATTGCTGCTAAAAAGAGTGATATTATTATGAGCTCTATGATATTTGAGCGTGTACTTGATTTAAAAATGGCATCACATCCAAAATCAGTTGGCTCTTTTGCCTCAAATCTTAAAGATTTTGATTCTATCCGATCTTTTTTGACAAATTCTACTACAACAGCACTTGTTGATTTACCTTTTACAATTTTATTTTTGTTTGTTATTTATTATATTGGAGGCTCAATTGTAATTATTCCCATCATTACAATAGCACTTATTTTACTTTATGCTTTTATTATTCAAAAACCTTTGGCAAAAAGTATTGAAGATACGCATGAGGTGAGTGCTAAAAAGAGTAATGTAATTATCGAAGCACTGCAAAATATTGAGACTATCAAGACACATAATCTTAGTTCTACCATTCAGCATGACTACGAAGAAGCTACAGGTGAAATGGCACATAAGAGTCTTAAATCACGTTTAATGAGTGCCTCTGTTCCCACCATTACAAGTTTTCTTATACAACTAAATACTGTGCTTATAGTCTTTTATGGAGTATATCTTATAAATGATTTTGAACTCACAATGGGTGCTTTAATCGCTGTTGTAATTTTAACTTCAAGAACAATTGCTCCTGTAGGTCAAGCTGCTGCATTGATTACAAACTACTCAGATGCCAAAGCCTCTTATGAAGTTATTGAAAATATTATCTCTCAACCACGGGAAAGACCTATAGCAAAAGAGTTTATTCAGCGTTTAAGGTATGATGGAAAAATAGAATTTCGTAATGTGAGTTTTGCTTATGAGCAAGATGGTGTCATGGCCTTAAATGAGGTGAATTTTACTATAAATAGTGGTGAAAAAGTAGCAATTATAGGAAGAATAGGAAGTGGGAAAAGTACCATCGAAAAGCTTATACTCTCTTTGTATAGCCCAATAAAAGGTTCTATTCTTATTGATGATATTGATATTTCCCAAATAGATCCGGCAGATTTACGTTCTCACATCTCTTATGTACCACAAGATATTCATCTTTTTAAGGGAACTATTAAGAGTAATATAAAAGCAAAATTTCCTCACGCAACAGATGAAGCAATGATAAAAGCTGCGCGACTCGCTGGTGTAGAAGAGTTTGTGTTACAACATCCTAATGGTTATGAAATGTCCGTTAATGATCGTGGTATGGGACTTTCAGGAGGACAACGCCAAAGTGTTGGCATAGCCAGAGCATTCTTAAATGAAAGTAAGATACTTTTACTTGATGAACCTACAAACTCTATGGATACTTTAAGTGAACAACGCTTTATAGATAAACTTCAAAAGTACATTAGTGATGAGACGATGATTCTTGTGACACAAAAGATGAACCTTTTAAGTTTGGCTGATCGTGTGATAGTTATTCATAATGGTCGCATTGAACTTGATGGAGCGACGAATGAGGTCATTGAGAAATTAGGAGGAGCTAAAGTTGAAAAATAAATCTTCAAAGCTTACTCCAAATGATTATGAATTTATGAACTCTCTTGCTTCTGCAATGTTACAAAGTAGCCCGAAGAAGATACGCATTAGTATAATATTTTGGGTTATTAGTTTGAGCGTTCTTATTGCTTGGATGGCATTTGCCAATATCGATGAAATTGTGCGTGGAAGTGGTGAAGTAATACCTCGCGGAGACAATAAAGTTGTTCAAAATCTAGAAGGTGGAATAGTACAAGAGATACTGACTCATGAAGGGGCAAAGGTAAAAAAAGGTGATATTCTTCTTAAAATAGATAATCAAAAATCTGTAAGTTCATACGAAAGTAATAAAGGATCGTCACTTGCCCTTAAAGCAAAAATATTAAGACTGCGTGCAGAATCTGCAAATAAACCATTTCTTGTTGCTAAAGAGA
>NZ_JALUKE010000029.1 GCF_027056685.1 Sulfurimonas sp. | reverse complement strand
ACTGATATTTTATCTTAGAATTACTAAATATTCTAAGTATGAATAAGTGTAGCCACATCAATCTAAAGGACGGCCTATGATTATCTCTACGGGAATTGCCACTTTAGAAGAGATTGAAGATGCCGTTAAAATTTGCCATCAAGAGGAGAACCACGACATTGTGCTACTTAAATGTACCTCTGCATACCCTGCTCCCCTTGAGGATGCCAATCTTGTAATGATTCAAGACTTAGCGAAGCGTTTTGGTGTAACTGCTGGTTTTTCAGACCATACACTTGGCACGACTGCACCCATAGCCGCAGTAGCATTAGGTGCAAAAGTAATCGAGAAACACTTTATTTTAGACAAATCAATCGGAGGGGCTGATGCAGACTTTTCACTTGACAAAAAGGAGTTTGCACAGATGGTACAAGCAGTACGGGATACTGAAAAACTTTTAGGTAAAGTTGATTATAGTATGACAGAAAAAAAGAAGAAATCTCGACAATTTAGTAGAAGCCTTTATGTTGCTAAAGATATAAAAAAAGGAGAAATTTTTACTGAAGAGAACATTCGAAGTGTTCGTCCAGGTTATGGAATGCATCCAAAATATCTCAAAGATATTTTAGGAAAAACTGCACAAAGAGATTATGAATTTGGAGAAAGATTTTCAAAATAAAGTTGCAAAATCTATCTTAGTTTATTACGCACTCAAAACTTCTCTACCATCTCTCTTAACTCTGCTTCTCTAGGTTCTAATATAGCTAAAATAGCATCAATATTGACCAAGATTCTATATGCCCATTCATGATGAAAGAGTATCATCTTCCATTCTTTATGTACCTTGTCTTTATTTGTTGTCTCTTTTTGAAGACTCCAGTAAGCTATGTCATACTCTATATGAGTGATAAGTGGTGAAATGAGTGACTCATAAAATTTCTTAAACTCTCCGTTATAGTACAAATCCCTACTTACTGCTATTTTATCTACTATTTTTATCAACTCTTTTTCTTTAGCATGAAGATGAATATCTTCTACAGGATATTTTTTATATTTTCGAATGACTGCAGTAAGAAGTTTTAAAAGTTTTTTCACATTGCGTTTCATCATGTTACCAAGCTCTATTGCTTCATTAAGTTTTTCTACGGCTTGTATCATATTTTGCTCATAAAGTTCTTTCGCAGGTAAATCCAAGACTATTTGCTCTTTTTTATGCTCTGTATCGACATAAGTTTCAAGTACTTTAGAAAAAGGCATCTCTATTGTCCCTTTTATTCTCGCACCACCCTCTGTAGCATTAATCGTTAAAAATGTTTTTTCCTCTTCTTTATTTTGTGCAATCTTATTTTCATAGCCATTTAAAAACATTCTCCAAAATTTCGTAGTACGAACTTCTCCATCTCCACCATATGCTTCTGTATACTCATCATGCGCTTTTTGTTTGATCTCATCACTACCAAAAATATGATTTTTTGCATGACTATTACCATCTTCACCATAAGCTAAATCTTGCCCAATGATTATAATCTGCTTAAAATCCATACTACTTGCGAGTTCATACGCCATATTTGCAGCACTCATCCCAAGTCCCAAATAGCCATACTTATCAAATCCCATAAAAGCATAATGCCA
>NZ_JALUKE010000028.1 GCF_027056685.1 Sulfurimonas sp. | reverse complement strand
CATTTATGCATGGCATCTTTGAAAATAATGCGCTGCGTTTAAAACTCTTTCGTGAAATAAATAGCAACTACAAAGGCTACAATTTTAAAGAATTCAAAGCAAATGCTATTAAAGAATTTGCAAATCATATAAATAAACATATAGATATGGACATAATTGAAGCGAGTTTGTATGAGTAATGTTATTGTCGCTGTTTTAGCCTATTTGATAGATAAAAAATTTGGAGAGTTCTCTTTTATAAAACATCCTATCATCGTTATAGGGGAACTCATTAGCTTTTTTGAACAATTACTCTACAAAAAAAGTATTTTTCGAGGTTTGCTACTTGTTTTATTTGTTTTAAGTATTATGACTCTTCTTGTTACTTCTTTACAAGAGTTTTTAAGGATTGCCTTTCCTCCATTTTTAAACATTCTCATCACTGCATTGATAGCCTCCATGTTCATTGCACATAAAATGCTTCGTGACTCAGTCGAAGGTGTGCTAAATGTAGCAGACAAGCGGAGTGCTATTGCAATGCTAGTTTCGCGCGATACAAAAGAGCTGAGCGAATGTGACATCTACAAAGCTGCCATAGAAACTTATGCAGAAAATCTAAGCGATGGAGTTATTGCACCACTTTTTTATCTGCTATTTTTTGGACTCCCTGGTATTGTTCTTTATAAAACCATTAACACAATGGATTCCATGATAGGATACAGAACCAAAAAATATGAAAAGTTCGGCAAAGTAGCGGCAAGATTTGATGATATTGCAAACTACATTCCCTCACGCCTTACAGCTCTACTCATTATGATTATTGCAAAACAAAAAAATCTCTTTGCCTTTTATAAAGATGGTAAAAGACATGACTCTCCAAACGCAGGGCATCCAAGCACTGCTATGGCTTTAGCCATCGATATTACACTCGGAGGAGATACTCTATACTTTGGAAAAATGAAAAAAAAGGCAACTTTCGGAAAAGGGAAAAAAGAGATAAGGCAAGAAGATGTACAAAAAGCACTAAAACTTATATGAAAAATAAAGAGCTTATTGAGAATTTTATACTAAAAAATACCGCCAAAAGGCGATATGAAAGAAAGGAGAATTTCTTTTATAAGTTCTTAAAAGTTAAAGTTTACTGCTGCACTTAGAGCTGTTTGTGAGTGTTTCGTAGAAATTCCACGACCTCCAATACCACTATTAGCAAATGTTTCTGTTACTTCTGGAGAATAAACATAAGCTAAATCAAATGAAACCTTTTCACTAACATTATATGTCCCACCAATTGCATAATGTGACTCAACTATACCAGGGAAACCTAATAGATTTAAAGTATTGATTGCTCCACCTTTTGGAGTTGCACCATTTTGCTCCACAATCGGACTTGCTGCATAATTATAACCAACACGAGCTGCCCATGTTTTTGCACTGTATTCATAACCTAAAGAATAGACATTTTGATTATCCCAACCAAAATCTTTATAACCTTTAGCATCTGAGTATTTAATCTGTTTGTAATCAACAGCAATTGTATTTGCACCAAAAGCATAAGAGAGACCTAAACCAATTTCAGCAGGAGTTGATAAATCACTTCCTAATGTTAAACCAAAGGCACGACCCGCATCAGGAA
>NZ_JALUKE010000027.1:20626-42466 GCF_027056685.1 Sulfurimonas sp. | reverse complement strand
TCTATTATCTGCACAAAATTTATCGCACTCTTTTGAATACAAACTATTTTCAAATGTTTCACTTGACTTATATGAAAAAGAGTCTATAGCTATTATGGGTATGAGTGGTAGCGGCAAATCTACTCTTTTACATCTTCTCTCTACACTTTTAAAACCTGATGAGGGGAGTGTTACAATCTTAGGTAAAGATATTAACACTATGAAAAAAAAAGAGTCTGCACTACTTAAACGCAACAAACTTGGACTTGTCTTCCAATCACATTATCTCTTTAAAGGTTTTAGTGCCTATGAAAATCTTGAAGTATCTGAGATTTTATCAGGACAAAAGATAGACGATAGCCTCCTAGAAAAACTTAACATAAAAGAGGGCATACATCAAAAAGTGACAAAACTCTCAGGGGGACAGCAGCAGCGTGTCTCTATAGCAAGAGTTTTGACAAAAAAACCTACTATTATTTTTGCAGATGAGCCTACAGGAAATTTAGACTCAAAAACTGCTCAAGAAGTAATGAAACTCTTTTTTGAATATTGTCAAGAGCATCAGGCTGGAATGATATTAGTAACACATGACAACCATTTGGCAAATATGTGTGATAAAGTATTTGAATTAGAGAACAAAGAATTGAAACGAATAAAATAGGAAAATAAAGTGGAGTTTGCAGAGATATTTAACGAAGTAAATATGGTAGGGTTTTTACTACTGTTCTTTCGCTTTGCGGGACTTTTTCTTGCTGTTCCTATATTTAATCATAAAAATATTCCTATTAACATAAAAGCGACTATGGCTTTTTTCTTTACTGTATTTTTTTATTCCTCAATGCCTGCCCCAACGATTGATATAAATATTCCAACTATAGTTATAGCAATATTGGGTGAGCTTATTTTAGGTTTATCTGTAGGCATAGTTTTGCAACTGGCATATAATGTAATAACTTTTGCAGGTGGACAAATATCTTACATGATGGGCTTTTCTATGGCGAGTGCTATCGACCCACAATCTGGTGTTTCTATGCCTATCATTTCTCAGTTTTTGTCACTTTTAGGTTTAATGGTTTTACTTTCTCTTAATTTACACCATTGGATTTTACTGTTTGTTGCACGCACTTTAGATACAGTTCCTTTGGGAGGATTTATAATAACGAAAAACTTTTTTCACTATATTATGCATGCTGCATCAAATATGTTTATGGTTGGATTTATGATCGCCTTTCCTGTTATTGCACTTTCCTTGCTTGCAGATACTATCTTTGGTATGCTAATGAAAACTATGCCGCAATTTAACCTTTTGGTTATAGGTTTTCCTATAAAAATTATGGTTGCGTTTAGTGTTTTGATTGCAACTTTAACTGCTATTATGCTTGTTCTTAAAGGACAAGTTCAAGAAGCATTTAATATGTTGGGGACTTTTTTTTAGTTTAATTTTGCTACAATGGTGCCAATAACCCCTCAAAGGAATATATGTGAAGATATTACTTTTAAATGACAATCCAGTAGTTACAAAGTTAGTTACTTTAAGTGCTCAAAAAACTGATGATGAAGTTACAACTGCACATAGTGTAGAAGAAGCACCCTCAGGAAGTTATGACCTTTTAGTTATAGATGATGCCCAGTACGACGAAGAGGGCTATGCAGAGTTGCAAAATAAAATAGAGTTTAAAAAATCTCTTTTTATATGTTCTCGTGATAACGAGAATCAAGAGAGTTTTTCTGCAACAATTAAAAAGCCATTTTTACCAACTGATATGGTAGAACTTTTCACAAATCTAAAGAAAAATTTAGATGTTACTGAAGATGTGTCAGATGAAGAATTACTTGATGGACTTGAGCTTGAAGGCTTGGATGACTTGGATGAGCTTGAAGAGTTGGACGATGAGTTGATTTTAGATGATGAAGAGCTCGGCGAGAGTGTTTTAGATGATGAAGAGGCACAAAAAGTCAAAGAGCTACTTGATGAAACGCAAGATGATGAAGCCGATGATGAAGATTTGGATTTAGACTATGATTTGTCCTTAGATTTAGAAGATGAAGCAGATGAAGCGATTGCAGACGAGCCTTTAGTTGAAGATACAGAATTAGAAGAGTTGGGTATTGATGAAACACTTGAAGATGTAGACTTGGATGGTGAGGTAGATTTGGACCTTGCAGAATTAGATTTGGAAGATGATGCTTTAGCTGATGTTGAAGAGATAGCGCAAAGTGAAGAGTTGCCTGAGGATATAGTTGAAGCTGAAGAGTTTGAAGAGAATTTACAAACGCAGATTGAAGATGCTGTAGAGGAACTTTCTCAAGAGGAGTTAGAGAGCGAAGTAGATGAAGATACCCTGCTTGAAATTGCTAGTAACGAAATAGACTCATTTGCTACCTTAAACAGTAAAGATTTAAAAGTTGCCTTAGGTGAAGAAGTTGATGCAGATGATGCAGTCGCGGATACAGATATAGAAGAAGCTCCTTTAGGCAAAGAGAATGAGAATAGAGGTGTAGAAGCTTTAAAAACACTACTAGCAGCCTTAGATAATGAAAATGTAGCCGCAGCAATGAAGGGTGTAAAGATTACAATCAATATAAGTTTTGAGGATTAATTATGAGTCAAATTAATGGCGCAATATTAGTTCTTTCAGGTCCAAGTGGTGCAGGTAAAAGTTCTTTAATAGCGAAAATTATAGATGATATTGGTGAGACATATTTTTCCATTTCTACAACAACGAGACCTATGCGTGAGGGTGAGAGAGATGGTGTTGATTACTATTTTGTAGATAAAGAGGAGTTTGAAAGAGAGGTTGAAGAGGAGCAGTTTTTAGAACATGCTTTGGTGCATAGCAACTACTATGGAACATCAATCAAGCCAGTAAAAAAAGCACTCTCTGAAGGTAAATTGGTAATTTTTGATATAGATGTTCAGGGTAATAACGCCATTAAAAATAGACTAAGCGATATTACAACCTCTGTTTTTATCTCACCACCGACACTCTCAGAACTTAAACGCAGGCTTATAAAACGCTCTACAGATTCGCAGGAAGTGATAGATAGACGGGTAAATATGGCAAAAAGAGAGATTCAAAGAGTCTCTGAATATGAGTACTTGCTTATTAACGATGACTTAGATGTTGCTGCACAAAAGCTGCGTTTGATTGCACAGACTGCAAGACTTAAAAAAGCAAGTGAAGAGATAAATGAGTTTGTACAGAGATGGGAAGACTGTTAAAGAGAAGTCACAGCAAAGGTGAGATATACTTAACGACTTAATTTTATATAAGGATAAACTATGGGAATGCCTAGTGGAACAGAGTTACTATTAATATTTGGAATAATTGTATTGCTTTTTGGTGCAAAAAAAATACCTGAATTAGCAAAAGGTCTTGGTAAGGGAATCAAAAATTTCAAAGAAGAGATGAAAGAAACTGATGTAGTTGATGAAGTTGCATCTGATACACCTAAAAAAGTTGAAGGTTCTGAGGAAGTAGCATCTGCTTCTGAGACTCCTAAATCTACAACACAAGCATAAGCTTTGAAACAACGAGTATCGGCGTTATTACGCGAGAAATTAGGTCGTGAGCTTGTTTTAGAAAAGCCTCGTGACCGTTCTTTTGGTCACTTTGCTACTCCTATTGCTTTCTCTCTAGCAAAAGAGCTTAGAAAATCTCCGATGATTATTGCAGATGAACTTGCTGCATCTTTTGGTGAGAGCGAAGAGTTCTCAAGTGTGGAAGCTGTAAAAGGTTACTTAAATTTCCGTTTGAGTGAAAACTTTTTAAGTGAATATGCTTCTTGGGCATTAGAAAATCCATCAGAGTACGCAAAACAAGAAAAAAATCAAAAAATACTTTTAGAATTTGTAAGTGCTAATCCTACAGGACCATTGCATATTGGTCATGCTCGTGGTGCAATTTATGGAGATACACTCTATAGACTTGCAAAACATTTGGGCTACAAGATTGATGCAGAGTATTACATTAATGATGCTGGAAATCAAATCGATTTGTTAGGGCTTTCTATTCAATTGCATGCACGAGAAAATTTGCTTGATGAAACAGTAGAGTATCCTGAATCTTACTATCGTGGAGAGTATTTAGATGGACTCTCTCGTGATGCTATGGAAAAATTTGGGGTAGAGATTTTTCATGATGAGTCACGACAACGAGAGCTTGCTATGTGGGCGAAAGATGAAGTGATGAAAATCATTGTAAAAGATTTGGCAGATACGAATGTACATTTTGATACTTTTGTCTATGAATCAACGCTTTATGATGATTGGGATAGGGTGATGCAGAAGATGGCAAACACTGATGCGGGTGCCATTTATGAAAAAGATGGAAAAACTTGGATAGCTTCTGAGGCAAAAGGCGATGAAAAAGATAGAGTTGTCGTTCGTGAGGATGGACGACCAACTTATCTTGCTGGAGACATAGTTTACCATAACCAAAAGTTTGAAAGAGGCTATGCACACTACATAAATATCTGGGGTGCAGACCATCATGGCTATATTCCTCGTGTAAAAGCAGCCATAGAATATCTTGGCTATGATTCATCTAAACTTGAAGTACTACTTTCTCAAATGGTCAGCCTTTTAAAAGATGGCGAGCCATATAAAATGAGTAAGCGTGCTGGTAATGTCATACTTATGAGCGATATTGTTGATGAGATAGGTGCAGATGCTCTTCGTTATATTTTCGCTTCAAAAAAGAGTGATACAGCTTTAGAGTTTGACCTCTCAGAGTTTAAAAAGCAAGATAGTTCAAACCCTATTTTTTATATTCAGTATGCACATGCTCGTATTCAAACGCTTCTTTCAAAAAGTACGCTTAGTAGTGAAGAGATTATGTGTGCCGATTTGAAAAATTTGGGTGAAAATGCTGATACACTTCTTTTTGATGCCATGTTGCTTCCTGAAGTTGTAGAGGATGCTTTTAATTCTCGTCAGATTCAAAAACTGCCAGACTACTTAAAAGCACTTGCAGCATCTTTACATAAGTTTTACTATGATGTTCGTATGATAGGAACGCCAGATGAAGCAAAACTCTTAAAAGTGATGCTTGTTGTAGCGCTTAGCCTTAAAACTGGTCTCTCTTTAATGGGAATAGAGGCAAAAGATAAAATGGTAAAAGAGGAAGATTAATTCTTCTCTTTTAGCAAATCTGCATTTTTTAGAGATGGGTAGAGTTGTAAGACTTTTTTAGCCGATTTTTTTGGTATTTGAATAAGTATAGGATTTTTATCTTTATCAAGCCAGAACACTATTTTTTTAATACTTGCTTCATTCATAGAGGTACATCCAACCGTTGGTCTATTTACTCCTCTTTGAATATGCAAAAATATACAAGAACCATACCCTTTTTTTGCTGCCACATTATGTGCGACAACAACTCCATATTTATATAAATCATCATCTCTTCTCATATATTCAAAACTTTTTTCATCTCCTTTTGCCTCAATTATTTGATTATAGTAGGATGAATTTGTATCATCTACACAGATGAGTGATTTTGTAGCAACTAGATAAGGCATTTTTTCATCACGAATTTGTGAGTATCCAAATGTTTTACTAAGAGAAAATACGCCAGCAGGAGCTCTTTTGTCTCCCTCTTTTTTTATGATTTGTGAAGAGTTTTTATCGCGTATATTTACTATGCCTATTCCCCATCCTAAGCCGTTAAAACCTAAATTTACAGGAGTTGTTGGAGAGACTTTTTTACCATTTTCATAGCATTCCAATTTTGCAGTAGAACTGTTCATATCATCCGCTACAATTAGGATTATTTGCTGTGAGCAAAAGAGTAAATTTGAAAAACTTAGAAAAATTAAGAAACTTTTTATCATAAAGTATGGTACTATTACTAAAATACGATGTCAAGGGTAGGATGGATTATGAGTATTAAAATACGACAAGCAACACAGAATGACTCCTCTTTTTTAGCTGAGATGATTTTACAAAGTTCTCGTGCAGGTAAAAAAAGTGGGTTGTTTGATCTATTATTTACAGACAGTAGTGATGCACAAATTTTAGAAAAACTAGCAAAGCTCACAACAACAGAGGCTAAAAGCAGTTGTAACTATAAAAATTTTTTAATTGCTGATATTGATGGAAATCGTGTGGGGACGCTTTGTAGTTATGAACCCCGTATTGCAACAAAAGAGAGCTTTATTAAAGCACTTGATGAAATAGGCTGCACCAAAGATGTTGAGACTACTTTAGATGTCTTTTACAGTTGTAGTTTCGAGCAGAACAAAAGTACTCTTATGTTTGATTTTATGGAAGAGGTTGCAGGCTGTATTGATGTGGGAATTTTAAAAGCATTGATGCAAAAGAGTCTCTTAAGCGCGAGACTTAAGGGTTATAGAGTCGCTCAGACTATTATTGAAATAGGTTCTCTTGAATCAGAACTCTTTTATAAAAAACTTGGATTTAAAAAAACTGCACAGGTGGAGTGTGAGAGTTACAAAGAGACCTTTGGAAGAGCCGGTCTTATGCTTATGTCCTTAGAGTTTTAGGAGTCCATATAGAACTCTCTGTTTTATCAATTTTCCCGTCCCTACTTGCCATATTTTTGGCGCTTTACTCTAAAAATATTCTTCTCTCTTTATTTGGAGGAGTCTTTTTAGGTCTCTTTATTCTTAACGATTTTTCTCTTTTTGCTACTTTTGGCGCTATTTACACTCTTTTTATAAATTTACTGAGTGAGGGGTGGATACTCAAAACAGTTGTCTTTGCCATTTTAGTTGGTAGTGTCATGGAGCTTTTGCAAAAGAGCGGCAGCATTGATGGCTTTGTAAGCTATATGAGCCATAAGACTTCTTTAGTAAATTCAGGACGCTCTGCCCTGCTTTTGAGTTATATTATTGGAGTTGTGATTTTTATTGAGTCCTCTATTACCTCTCTTATTGCTGGTGCGGTGGGACGACCACTCTGTGACAAGTATGGTGTTGCTCATGCAAAGCTCGCTTTTGTCTGTGATTCTACTTCTGCGCCTATAAGCTCACTTATTGTTTTAAATGGCTGGGGTGCTTTGCTACTTGGGCTTATATCTACGCAGATACAAGAGGGTACAATGCAGGGTGATAGTATTGACATTTTACTAAACGCAGTGCTCTATAATTTTTATGCGATGAGTGCTTTAGTTGTAACTTTTATTGCAATTTGGTTCAATATTGACATAGGTGCGATGAAAAGAGCAAAATCACCGCAAAAAATAGTACAATTTTTAGAAAATTCTACGATTAGTCCTCTCTATATGCTGCTGCCAATAGGAGTAATGATAGTTTCGCTCTTTTTATTTTTATATTTAACGGGCAATGGCAATATTTTAAAGGGAAGTGGCTCTAGCTCCATCTTTTACACCATGCTTTTTACACTTTTTTTTATTTACATCTTATATATTCCTAAAAAACTTCTGTACAACAAGACATATGCTATTGCTGCGTTTAGCGGAGCAAAAAAGCTTTTTCCTATTGCCCTTATATTACTCTTTGCCTTTGCCATTGGAAAAGTGACAAATGATTTAAAAACTGGAGAGTATTTAGCAACTCTTGCAAGTGCAAATATTTCTGTTTATATGCTTGGAGGGCTTATTTTTGTCTTAAGTGCCATCATCTCTTTTGCCACAGGGACTTCATGGGGAACTTTTAGTATTATGATTCCTATTGCAGCTCCTTTGGCTATGAGTATGGATGCAAATATTACTTTGGCTATTGGCGCGGTTATTAGCGGTGGAGTCTTTGGTGACCACTGCTCACCCATCTCAGATACGACAATTATCTCTTCACTAGCAAGTGATTGTGAAGTAGTCGAACATGTTCAAACGCAGCTACCTTATGCACTTATAAGTGGAGTGATTGCGTTTATTTTATTTATAGTAATGAGTATTATTTAGAAGCTTTTTTCTATTTATTTTAAGTTAAATCATAATATAATCGAATATGTTTATATTTAAAAAAATGTTTGTGTTTGTGTTTGTGTTTTTTACTCTTTTCACTTCTGCTCTTGATGCAAAAGATGTAGTGAAAGATATTGCTCATTTTACTTTTGCTGAAAATGAACCTGATGTGACTTTTACTACTATTGTAATGCCTAGCGCTAAAAAAATAAAAGAAATCTCTGCTAGATATGAAAATTATTTTGTAACAGTGCAGGGAGATACGAGTTGTGGCGATAATTATGAAAGATATGCTTCAAAAGTCGAAGATGTTCTGCTCCATGCAGGTGTTCCTGCTCATAATATTCATCTTTTATACTATCGCAAAAAGGGTGGGGGCTCTGACTGCACTAAGAGTAGAAGTGTAGCAATTCAACTCCATTTAATGCATCTTATAAACCATGATAATGATAATGATAATGATGGTGTACTAAATGCTTTAGATAAATGTCCAAATACCCCAATAAATACAAAAGTAAATAGTGTAGGATGTGCATTTTCAACAGAGGTAATACTCTTGAATGGGCATAAAAAACATACGGCTATTATTGTTAGAACTTCTAAAGGTTTGGTTCGCATTGATAAACCGCTTGTTGCTGTAACTGTTAGTGCAAACGACACTATTTCAAAACCCAAAAAGCTTACTCAAAGCCAGGTAGAAGCTATTACTGGGGCTATTTATAAAATATCAAATAAAAAGCAGTACCGTTTTGTCTTTTATTTTAATAAATTAAATTTAGTCGCAAAATCAAAAAAAGAGCTGCAAAACTTTCTAACAAAGCTCTCCTCTTTGCAAGATCCTTATATTAATATAATTGGCAATACCGATACCATCGGCACTGTAGAGGACAATAAAGTTTTAGGTCTTAAGCGGGCACAAAAAATTGCAGCTATTATAGATGCATCACATATAAAATATCTTAAAATGGATCTTTCTTCAAATTCTGAACTTAACTTGGCAGTGCCAACACCCGATGAAACAGGGGAGCCACGCAACAGAAGGGTAGAAGTATTAGTACAGTAAAAAAACGCATCGCATTTATCTATATTATTGTTGCTGTATTTGTTGTTCTAAGTCATATAGTTATTGGTAGGAGTGATTTTATAAAAGAGTTTGATTACAAAGTATATGATTTTGTATCAAACACTCTTGGTGTTCATAAACAAAAAAAAGGTGCTTCATATTGTATTCTTGTAGATATTGATGAGAAGAGTCTTAGTGCTTTGGGACAGTGGCCTTGGTCAAGAATTGTTTTGGCAGATTTACTGAGTAAATTAGAGAGTTACAAGCCTGGTGTTATTGGACTTGATGTCATGTTTCCAGAAAAAGATAGAACATCTCCCGATATGATTGCAAACTTTTATAAGCGTCATTTTAATCTTTTAGATACTGTTGTTGTTCCTAAATATCTTAGAAATAATGATAGAATTTTCGCTGATGCCATTAGCCAAACAAAGAGTGTACTTGCTATTTATTTAAGTAATCAAAAGTACAATGATGAGAGTTGTAAAATTTCAAGCACTTTTAACGCTACTAATTTACAATTAAAAGATTTTGATTATGTACTATGCAATACTCCTCTTTTACAAAAAAGTGCCCACGCTTATGGCTTTATAAATTCAAATCAGGATAGTGATGGGGTTTTAAGGCGCATGGCTCTTTTAAAGCAGTATAAGGATGTTGCTGTTCCCTCTTTTGCACTTGCTTTACTCAAAGAGATAGACAGTAGTGTGCAGATAAAAGGTGAAAAAATAGAAATTTTAGATAATCAAATTTCTATTGATAAAGATAGCAGCTTTTTACTCTCATTTTATCCTCAAAAATGGTATAAAAAAATCTCTGCAGTGGATCTGTTAAAGGGGAATGTTTCTGCTAATATGCTAAGAGGCAAGGTTGTACTTATAGGTTCATCTGCAATAGGACTTCATGATCAGCTTATTGTATCAAGTGGTCATAAAGTTAGCGGCGCACAAATTCACATGACGATGATAGATAATTTGCTTTACAATCAGGTCGTAGTCCAGCCGCAAATTTACAAAAATATTGCTATTTTTCTCTCTATTATTTTTACGCTTTTTTTACTTTTTTTACTTGTTAAAAATAGAGATATTACAATGCTTCTAAGCCTGTTTATTGGTCTTTTAGGCTACTCTTTAGTAACTCTTTATATGTTATATAATGATATTTATATATCAGCTGGCTATTTTTACCTGCTACTGATGATAAACTTCATATTTATCAGTATTGCTTTTTTTGTAATAGATAGCTATAGAAAAAGAGTATATGTTGAAGAGCTCAACCGTTCTCATGTTGCCCTGCTTGACAGTATGGTTCATGTAGCTGAGGTGCATGACATAGAAACAGGTGCACATATTTTAAGAACGAAAAAATATATACGACTTTTAGCTCAATATATTTACGAACAGACAAATCATCCTTATCATAATAGACTTTCACCTCTGATTATAGAGATGCTTTACAGAACTGCACCACTTCATGATATAGGAAAGGTAGGTATTCCTGATTCAGTTTTAAAAAAGCCGGGTAAGCTTACTTTTATGGAGTATGAAGTTATGAAAACACATCCTGACTTGGGAAGGCATATTATTAACAATGCAATGAAAAGTTATGAGCAAAATGAATTTTTTACTATGGCGATTAATATTGCATATACGCATCACGAAAAGTGGGATGGCAGTGGCTATCCTGAGGGAATTGAGGGTGAAGAGATTCCTCTTGAGGGACGCTTTATGGCAATTGCTGATGTCTATGATGCTTTAGTCAATCGTAGGGTATATAAAGAGGAGTTCTCTTATGCAAAAACCTATAAAATTATGAAAGAGGGTCGAGGGACACATTTTGACCCCTTGTTGTTAGATGCTTTTTTTGAGATAAAAGAGAAATTTAGAGAAATTTCAGAGAGATATACCGATGAATCGGGAATGTAAGGAGCAAAAATGAAATATATGGTATTGTTGTTGGTAAGTCTGTTTGTTGTACTTAATGCTGATGAAATAGCTGTGGTTAAAACAGTTAAAGGTGAGGTTGTCGCTAAGAGTAGCAGTGGTGTAGTGAAACTCAAAGAGGGCTCAGTTTTGAGTGCATCTAGTATTGTTATAACAAAAAGCAATGCGCTTGTTGTTATTATATTTAAAGATAACTCTGTTTTGAATCTTGGAGAAAACACTGTTTTAAACCTACAAAAGTATGTTTTTAAGCCTACAAAAAAAGATTATGCTTTTAATCTGTTTCTAAAAAAAGGAAGCCTAATCTTTGAATCAGGAAAAATTGGAGAGCTTGCACCTGAAGATTTTCAGTTGAAAACACCGCAGGGAATAGTTGCCATTCGTGGCACTAAATTTGCCGTAAGAGTCAAATAAAGAGGCGTTTATGCCTCTAAATAGTAATTGATGGAGTAACGCAGGTCATCATCAAGATTATCCATACTTTTTAGCATCCATCTTAGGTAGCCTGCATCTTCATGCGCGACCTCTTGGAGTGTTTTTCCTTTATGTTTACCAAATCTAAACGCAGTGACTAAAATGGGAGTATTTGTTAAGTCGACCATTTTTTCTACAGGGTTTTCATTTGGAAATTTTTCTTGTACAATTTTTTTAAGTTGGCTCAAAAAGAGTTTGAGTACTAAAACATCCCCGATGGCATCATGTGCTTTTACCTCTATGCCAAGTGCATCAGCCTCTTTTTGTTCCTCTTTGTAAAGCTCCATTTTGTAGCGAAAATATTGTAGACGATGTGCTTCTTCATCTGGCATAACATGTTTTGCAACGCGCAGTGTGTCGATGACTTTCATCTTTGTCTCAAATCCCTCTTTTTCAAGCATCTTTATATCAAAAGGGGCATTGTGAATGATGAGGTAATTCTCTGGTGTATTAAGCTCTAAGAGTCTTTTGTATGCCTGCGTTTGCACACATTCTGGTTTGCCCTCAAGCATAGTAGGGATAATGCCATGAACTTCCATCGCCCCAAATTTTATGGGAATATCGGTGCTGCAAAATTCGTTATGGACCTCTATCTCTTTTGCGCCAAGTACCATGTACCCGAGTTGTATAACTCTATCTTCTTCATCCGTTCCTGTTGTCTCTGTATCTAAAATTATATATTTTGCCATTATTTTCTACTCTCAAAGTGAACATTAAAGCTCTTGCTTGTATTTGCTTTAATTTTAATGCTAAATGTAGCTAAATTTCCCTTAGTATAAACATATTTCTGAGCTGATTTTATGCGGGCATCTCTATTTTTGTTAAAGGGAACAAGCAGAGCTACTCTTTTTTCTTCATTCGAGTGATTGCTTAGTGTGTAGCGTATATCTACGCTGTAGTAGTTTTTTGAGTCACTGCGTTTGAGTATGCTTTGTTTTACTTTAATATCAAAATTTACACCTATTTTGAGTTTGAGAGCTTCATTTTTTGGAGTGTGTTTGATGCTGCTTTCTCCTAAAAGTATAGAAGTATTATGCAATTTTGAGTAGATGCGTACAATGCCGCTTGGTAGGGGAATGTCAAGCTTTTGTAGTGTGATGTATTGGTTTACATTCATTTTACTTTCACCGTGAAAAAAGAGCGGATTGCTCATTTGTGCTTCGTACTCTCTTTGTACTTTTATGTTTTGGAAGTTCTGAAAATTTATTTGCGTCTTCTCTCTGTTTGCCAAAGTCACTTTGAAAGGAATTTTATAAATATGGTAGCCCTCATGTGTGCTCTCTTGTACAATCGGTCTATTCTGAGCTATCATTTTGGAGTACATTATGCGTGGTTGTTGATTTCTTACTCTGTTAATCGTTCCTGCTAAGGTGTAGAGTGTGGTGTCTATAAAACTTTTTCCAGAGTTGTTGGTAAGCGTAATAAATCCACGAAGATTTGCACGATTTTTTACAATGTCAAGCACATAATTTGCACTCCATGTAATGTTTTTTATAAGGTAGTCAAGCTCTAATTTCGCATTAATATTTTTGTCTGTTTTTACATTCCAAAGTAGGGAGGGTTTACTTAAAAGACGATTTGGAATTTTATCGAAGATAATTGCTTTGCTCTCTCTTGTTACAATGTTTCCCTTTTTATTTTTAAGGATTGCCTCTTTGTTGTTTGTAGCAAGAAGGGTAAAAGAGTCCTTGCCCACTTTTACCTTTTTACCAATGTTATACTCTAAGAGTTTTGCAAGCGTGAGCTTGTCGTAGCGGTACTGTTGTGAGTAGAGTTGTACCCCTTTTGGGAGTTTGAGGTTTATAGACTCTGTGATAATGGAGCTTGCAACATCTTTGTAAATAATGCTATGTGCATTCTTGTCTAAACGCAGCGGACGCTCTTCATGGACGAGCCCAATGTTTGAGTTGTAAACAACAAGCGAAGAGCCAAAGAGCGAACTTGCTCCTATAAATAAAGATAATGCTAATGTTTTCATGATGAACTCCTATAAAACTATGATACACTTATAAAAAAAATAGAGAATGAATTTTGATAACAACACCCATGGGCTACCTTTTAACTATATCACTTATTGTAGCATTTTTCGCCTTTTTGGATTTAAAGACAAACTATAAAAATTTGAAGTATATTCCTGCTGTTGTACTTATTTACGCGGCTTCTATGCTTTTGGCTTCATTTGGTATTTTTGAGCAAAACGCACAGATACATCATATTTATAAACTCACAAAGACAAATCTTCTGCCTGCTATGCTCTTTTTAATGCTGTTACAAATTGATTTTAGACATTTTTTAAAACTTGGAAAATCCCTGCTTATCGCCTACACTTTGGCGGTTTTTTCCATAGCTGTTGCGTTTATACTCACTGCGTTTATGTTTCACTTTGATGCGAACATAAGTGCTGCGTTTGGCGCACTTGCAGGGAGTTGGATGGGTGGTACGGCAAATATGGTCGCAGTCGGTTCTGCTCTTGGAGTGCATGAAGATGCTTTTGCGTATGCACTTGTAGTAGATAGTGTGGATTATACGCTCTGGGTGATGTTATTACTCTTTTTAGTTCCTTTTGCAAAGTTTTTTAACAAGTTTACAAAGAGTGATGAAAATCTGGCATATTTGGGTGAAATTGGCTGTGCCTGCTCTATGGGCGCAAAAAGATACTGGCTGCTCATTGCTTTAGCTTTGGCAGTTTCACTCTTTTGTCAGATTTTAGCGACAAAAGTTATTATTTTAAACGCAACGACATCTATGATACTATTTGCAACACTTTTAGGCATAGCAGGCTCCTTTACAAAGCTTCGCAGCCTCAACGGTTCAAGTGAAGTCTCCACTACTATGCTCTACATTCTTATAGCGCTTATTGGTTCAAACGCAGTTATAGAAAATTTCTCAGGTTTGGGCATTTATGTCTTTGCTGGCTTGGTGATTTTATCTATTCACGCATCTATCATGATACTAGGAGCAAAAATATTTAAGCTCGATCTCTTTAGTATTTCAGTCGCATCACTTGCAAATATAGGAGGGGTGGCTTCTGCACCTATTTTAGCAGCAACTTACAATAAATCACTCGTAAGTGTGGGTGTTTTAATGGCAATTATGGGTTATATTATTGGGACATTTGGTGGCTTGTTGATTGGAAATATTCTACTGCGTTTAGGCTCTGTTTGATGTATGTTTAAAAAAAATTGAATTTGTGCTGATATAATGCGCATAAAATATAAAAGGTGCGAGCGTGGGTAAATTTGCTAAATTTCTTTATTATAATATTATTGTCTATTTTCTCTATGTAATTGTCGATAAATTTTTTACTATGCTGCATCTTTACAGCTCTAATGCTCTTGGTACAGATTTATCTGTTATGCCTACAAATTCAGATTTGACTTTAATCATTATTAATGTTGTTATCTCTTCGGTTGGTGGATATTTTTTACTTAAAAAACTTGAAGAGTATCTTTCGTTATGAAAATTAAAAATATAACATTTGAAAAAAGGTATATTCCTTTAAAAACGCCCTTTGCTACTGCTCTGCGGCGCGTTGAAAATGTGGAATTTGTCCGTGTGAATATTCTCTTTGAAAATGATAGCATCGCACAGGGAGAAGCACCTGCAACTAAGGTGATAACGGGTGAGGATTTAGAGGATATAATTCACTCTATTGCGTCTGTAAAAACAAAACTGCTTGGGTTAAACGCAGCTGATGCTCTGCGCGTGTTGCATAAGCAAAATATAGGCTCTTCAGCAAAAGCAGCACTCGATATGGCACTCTTTTTCCGAATAAACAAGCTCGTCATAGAAGATACAAGCTCAATCAAGACAGATGTGACCATTAGTTTAAATAGTGTTGATGTGATGATAGCAGATGCCAAAAAAGCATTTAGTGATGGCTATGACATCTTAAAAGTGAAGCTTGGAAGTGATATAAAACATGCCATAATCGTGACGCTGCGTTTAGCCAAAGAGCTTTCAGAGGCAGTGCTGCTTATAGATGCAAATCAGGCATGGAGTGTGAAGTCTGTATTGGAGTATCTAAACGCAGTCGATGGGGTGCAAATTGAGCTTATAGAGCAGCCTGTCAAAGCAGATGACTTAGAAGGGCTTAAACGCATTACAGAGGCTTCATCCATTGCTATTTTGGCAGATGAGGCTGCGTTTAGTCTTGGAGATGTGAAAAATATCTATAGGCTAAACGCAGCGGATATGATAAACATTAAGCTTATGAAATGTGGTGGAGTGAGCAGGGCTATAGAGATTTTAGAGTATGCAAGAGAGAAAAACATAAGCTGTATGCTAGGCTCTATGCTTGAGGGCCCTATCTCCATAGAAGCGGCATACAAACTTGCCTTTGCCTACAGAGATGTTATAAAGTATGTCGATTTAGACTCGCCGCTGCTTTACGCTGAGACACCATCTTCTGTGGGAGATTTTGCGATAAAACGCAACCAGATAAAGCCTAAAATTCCCGCAAAGAGTGAGGCTGCCAAGATCCCTATTTTTGCTTGAAAAATAGCTGAGGCATTGCCATAAAATGCAAGTTCTGCGACAAAGATACTCATAGTAAAACCGATACCGCCAAGAAGTGCTACACCAAAGACCTGATTCATCGTGCTTCCCTCTGGGAGTTTTGCTATGCCAAGTTTTGTGGCAATGAACGCCACTCCAGCGATGCCAAGCACTTTTCCAAGAACAAGCCCTACAATAATACCAAGTGCAATAGGCTCTACAATTGCTTCATCAATGTGTGTAAAATCGATGCTGATACCTGCGTTTGCAAGAGCAAAAAGAGGAATAACTATGAGACTCACAGGCAGGTGCAGCGCCTGTTCGAGTCGTGCTGAGGGAGACTGAATGGACTCTATGCGCTCAGACATATTTATAAGGACAGCTTTTTGTTTTTCATGGAGTGAATAGTCAGTTGCTACAGGGTAGTTGTCATACTCATCCAAAGAATTTCGCATATGATTGCTAAAATCATCAGGAGTTTGTTTTGGTTTTGAAGGAATTGCCATGGCTGCTATTACACCTGCGATTGTTGCGTGCACGCCTGATTCAAGCATAAAGAACCATAAGAACATACCCACTAACAGGTAGGGTAAAATAGCATGAATACCAAACCTATTAAACGCAACCATCACAAGAAATGAAGCACCTGCAAGTAAAAGCGGCAGCAGATGAATCTGTTCCGTGTAAAAAAGAGCAATGACCACAACAGCACCAAGGTCATCGACAATAGCAAGGGCAATAAGAAAAGTCACAAGTGAAGGCGATACTCGGTTTCCTAAAAGCACAAGCGCAGAGATGGCAAAAGCGATGTCGGTAGCCATTGGGATACCCCAGCCATTTTGTGAAGGCAACCCATGATTGATAGCGATGTAGATAAGCGCAGGTACTATCATTCCTCCAAGTGCAGCTAAAATAGGAAGAATGGCTACTTTAATGTTTGAGAGCTCCCCGACCAAAATGTTTCTTTTTATCTCTAAACCTATAAGAAAGAAAAATATTGCCATAAGTCCGTCATTTATCCAGTGATGGATGGTGTGTGAAAGTTTCCATGAACCGACATTTAAAGAGATAGTGAGATGAAATATCTGTTCATACACATCATGCAAGGGAGAGTTTGCGAGTATGAGTGCAACGATGGTCATAAATATAAGCACGATTCCTGTCGTTGTTTGCGCATGAATAAAATGCTCTAGCGGCGTGGCTACTTTTTCAAATGTTTTTTCCCATGGGGCATATATTTTCATAGAGCCTTTCCTTGTGTTTTCTTTTATTCAAAGATTATAACGTAATTTCTAAACCAACAGTTTTAAAAAAGTTGAGTATAATCACTCTATGAATTTAGAAACTTTAAAAAACCAGACACTTTTACTCTTAGGAAAAACACGAGCCTTTACAGGGGAGGAGTTTTTATCGCAGCTTGAAGCGCATGATATTTCACTGACATATGAGATGAATGATGAGGTTCGCTTCATTGTAGAGGGGCGGATGATGAGCCCTTATGAGCAAAATCTTTCTGATGCGCTCTATGAAGAGAGAAAGTATGAGTTTCTTGGCATTGATGTGGTAGAGAAGCTTTTAGCCGATGCAATGGACGATGATGTGCTTTTAATGAGCTTGAAACTCTCAAATGATAAAGCACGGCTCAAAGCATTTTTACAAAATTCAATGCTCAGTGATGCACTCTTTTTCAAACTACTCAAGATGTACTCATGGAATGGAGAGGACTTTTTTGAAAATGATGACAACCGTGATGTCTCAGCCGCGCTCATTGGACGCTTTTACCAAAATATAGAACGCAATCACAATGTCCAATACGCTACGACAGGCATCTACCATTTGATAGAGCAGACACAAAATACAGCGCTTTTAGAGGCTATATCTGCGCTTGAACCAGTTAGGATGCATCCAAAGCTCAAAAAATCTTTAGCGATGCATAAAGATACTCCAAAAAGTGTGCTTAAAAAGTTTCTCAAGCAAGATGATGTCCTTGCAAAAGAGGCGATGGCATATAACCCAAATCTTGATATGACGCTTATAAAAGAGCTTGCAAAGAGTGAGGATTTAGCAGAGATACTTGCACAAAATGTAAAGCTTGATGAGGCACTTTTTACGCTTTTAAAAGATTTTAAAACCGCTTTGGCGATGAATGAGACACTAAACGCAGCAATGCAAACGCAGCTCTTGGCACTTGATGACAGGGTGGTAAATCTCGCTCTTGCAAACAACAGAGCCCTTACAAAAGAGAGTGTTGTAAAACTTTTGGCACATAATGATGCAGAGCTAAACGCAGCACTTTATGCAAACCCTGCAACGCCAAAAGAGCTGCTAGAAGAGGCTTTTAAAGATATGAACAACTATTCACATTTGGCAAAAAACCCTGCAATGCCTCCGCAACTGCTTGAAGCGATGTTTGCAGAGGGCGATGCCGTAGTTTTAGATGCTTTGGCAAGGAATGAAAATACACCTGTAGCTGTTTTGTATCAGTTGCAACTCGATAGTAGGTTTGATAGGGCTGTAAAGACAAACGCTGCGTTTGGAAAACATATTCAGAGTGAAAATATAGGATGGATGGTATAAACAATGATGAAAGCAAGTGATTTGACAAAGAGTTTAAAAGCACTCGTGGCGCAAAAGGTGCCGACCTTTCTTTGGGGTGCGCCGGGTATTGGAAAATCTTCCATCGTTAAGCAGATAGCAAATGAAAAGGGGCTTGATTTTATAGACCTGCGTTTGGCTTTGATGGATCCCACCGACCTTAAAGGCATCCCTTTTTATGACAAAGAGACACACACAGCACTCTGGGCACCGCCTGCATTTTTACCGCGAGAAGGTGAGGGCATACTCTTTCTCGATGAGCTCAACTCCGCCGCTCCTGCTGTGCAGTCTTCAGCATACCAACTTATACTTGACCGACGCATTGGAGAATATGAGCTTCCTGATGGCTGGGCGATAGTCGCTGCTGGGAATAGAGAGGGTGATAGAGGAGTGACATATAGAATGCCTGCACCTTTGGCAAATAGATTTGTCCATTTTGAGCTCGATGTGGATGTGGATGATTGGAGAGAATGGGCATACAAAAGTGGATTAGATGCTAGAATTATCGCCTATATTTCTTATAAAAATGAGCATCTTTTTTCGTTTGATGCAAAGAGCGAAGCGAAGAGCTTTGCAACGCCTCGAAGCTGGGAGTATGTGGGAAATATCTTACAAGTAGGCATTGAGAAAAACCTGCTGCTTGAAACTATTAGTGGAGCTATTGGGCGTGATATTGCGGTGAGTTTTTTATCTTTTATAAAAGTGGTGGAGAGGCTTCCTGACATTGATGCCATCATTGACGGGAGTGCATCCAAACAGAGCGAAGAGATAGATGTACTCTATGCACTTAGTTCGGGTTTAGTGAGTAAGTACCTGCAAAATCCAAGTAAAGAGAGTCTGGAAAACATCTTGGCATATACGCTTGATATGAAGAGTGAATTTGCCGTGATGGTGGTGCAGGATTTACAGCGAAGTAGTGTAGATATGCAGCACTCTGCAAACTTTAAAAAGTGGGTGAAGCAGTTTTCCTATCTGTTGGATTAAGTAGATGGATAGTGCAAAAATCTCGCAGGCAAAGGCAAAACTGCTAGTCTCTCAGCCCTATTTTGGGATACTTGCCACAAAGCTTGAACTTGTATTTAATGATGATATAGAGGCATTTAAGAGCAATGGCGTAAAGCTTGAGGTCAATAGTGACTACCTTGAGGGCTTGGAGCTAAGTGAGGTGGAGTTTGTCCTTGCAAATGGTGCGATGCATGCCTCTTTGGCACATGAGAGAAGAAGAGGTAAACGCAGCGGCTGGCTCTGGCAGATGGCTACAGATATGGCAATTAACGATATGCTGCTGCAAAATGGTCTCGATATGCCTTATGGCGCACAATATCGCAAGCGATTTAGCGGGATGTATGCCGAGGAGATCTATGCCGAGTTAAAAGACGATATTCTTCGCGAGGATGAAGATTTGGAGTATGAAGCGGATGACAGTGCGGATGTTGAGCCGCAGGAGAATGAGAGGAAGCAAGACAAACAAGAACAGTCAGAGCAAACGCAACAACAGATAGAAGATGAGGTACTCCAAGAACAACTTTTAGCCGAAGAAGCTATCAGTGCGCTTGAAGCGAAGATGCAAAGCGGTGAAGCACCGCAAAGTATCGAGCGTTTTTTTGAGGTGGAGTGTTCTGGTAAAATCGACTGGCGAGATGAGCTGCGTTTAGCACTTGATAGATTTTGTCGTGATGATTATGCGATGATGCCTCCGAGTAAAAAACTGCTTTATGAAGGAATTTACCTGCCCTCAAACATTTCACAGACCTTTCGGCTTGTTATTGCGGTGGATAGTTCAGGTTCAGTGGATGAAGAACTTTTAAATGAGTTTATGAGCGAAGTGAATTTTTTGATGAGTTTGGTGTCAAATTATGAAATAGAATTTTTGGTGTGTGATGACAAACTCCATTTTCATAAAACTTTTTACAGTGGTGAGCAGTTGGAAGTGAGCTTAAAAGGCGGAGGAGGGACTGATTTTCGTCCTGTTTTTGAGTTTATTGAGAATAATTTTGATGATGTAAAATTGTTACTTTACTTTACAGATATGGAGGGAATATTTCCTAAAGATGTGCCAAATTATCTGGTGAAGTGGGTAAGCTCTCAAGAGAGCGCGGCACCTTTTGGGGAGCTACTTCTTTTAAAAGATTAGCTCTCTTGAAATACCAAACGGTTACGCCCTGAGTTTTTTGCTTTGTACAAAAGCATATCGGCTGCGTTTACACTATCATCAAGTGTCTCGGCAGGGTCATGTAGTACCGCACCTATAGAGATAGTGAATTTAACAATAGTTTGCTCATTTATCTCAAGTGTGAAACTCTCTACACTCTCACGCAGACGCTCGAGTATTTCCACTGTTGAGTAGCGGTTAATGTTTTTAAGCACTATACAAAACTCTTCGCCTCCAAAACGGGCAACGACATCATTTGGACTTGTTCCACTTCTAAGAATATCTGCAAGTGAGACAATGACCTTGTCTCCAATATCATGTCCGTAGGTATCGTTGACCTTTTTAAAGTGGTCGATGTCTATCATAGCAATGGCACACTGCTCACCACTCTCTTTGATATATTCTATATACTCTCCTACACTTTGGTAGAAATAACGACGGTTATAGAGTCCTGTAAGATAGTCACGGTTTGCATATTGTGTAATTTTTTGAATATTTTCAAGTGCCTCTATAGAGTTATTCACGCGACAAGAAAACTCCTCTTTTGAAAAGGGTTTTTTGATGTAGTCATTTGCACCGTGTTTAAGAAAGAGTGCACTTACTTCATCATCATCATTTCCTGAAAGTGCAAGAATACAGAGCTCATCTTTTGTGTATGTTTCTCGTATTTTGAGGGTGAGTTCAAGTCCGTCCATTACAGGCATATTGTAGTCGGTAATAACAAGTGAAATATCTTGCTTGACACTCAGCATGCCTAGTGCTTCTTCGCCATGAGCCACTGTAATGACATCAAAGAAGAGGTTTTCAAGTATGTTTTGCATCTGTTTTCTAAAGACCATAGAATCATCTACCACAAGTACTTTGTGGCGTTGATTTCTGCGGAGTCTTTGAATGGTGTGTACAATGTATTCTATGTCGTTGACACCGCCTTTATTCACATAGTCGACGATATTTTTGTTAAGCATTGACTTTCTAAACTCTTTGTCAATATTCCCACTAAGAACAATGGCACGATTCTTTTTTGCAATGACATAGTCCACTATCTCACCGTTTGGAGCATCAGGCAGATTGATGTCAAGAAGAGTAATAAAGTAGTGACCACGACTAAGAAAAAGCTTGGCTTCCTGTAGCGAGTAGGCGACATCGATTTCCATATCGAGAGAAGTTTGTAGTTTTCTCGCGATGAGCTTCGCAAGTGTTTTATTGTCTTCAACAATTAAAATTTTTTCATTCATTTTGTTATTATAG
>NZ_JALUKE010000027.1:0-20616 GCF_027056685.1 Sulfurimonas sp. | reverse complement strand
TAAATTTTATATGAATTACTGTTATTATGCGCGTATGAATTACGAAACTGTTACCTTTGATACATTGCAAAATAAAAAGAATGTTTTTTTGACAGGTGGCGCTGGGGTGGGTAAAACGACCATCACTCGTCATGTTATAAAGATGTATGAAAATGAAGCAAAAAAAGTTGCTAAGCTTGCTTCAACGGGTATGGCCGCTACTTTGATAAATGGGCAGACACTTCACAGTTTTTTTGACCTTGGCATCGCCTCAGATGTAGATGAACTACAAAAAAATGGCAAATATGAGATAAAGAAAAAGAGTAAAAAGCTTATTTCAAATATGGATCTAATAGTAATCGATGAGATTTCTATGGTGAGTGAATCTCTGTTTGAGATGATAGCGCTGCGCTTAGAACAGGCTGCGTTTGATGGAGTGCTTTTAGTAGTAGGTGATTTTTTACAGCTACCGCCTGTAGTGCGTGGATATGGTGAGGTGAAATTTGCTTTTGAATCTCCTCTATGGGCTGCGTTTGAGTTCACAAAAATAGAGCTGACACATATCTATCGTACCGATGACATTGCGTTTATTGAGCTGCTAAACGCAGTGCGTTTTGGGCATATAGATGAGCAGATACACAATCATCTTAATGAGTTCATTCATCCATTGCCAGAAGATTTGAGTGCTTTTACCTTTTTGTTTGGCAAAAATATCTCCGCACAAAGACACAACAAAACCCAGCTTGAGTTCATAGATGAGGAGCTTCAAAGTAGGGAAGTGCAAGTCATAAAACACCTAAAATCAGTACAAGAGAGAGAAATAGAGCGTTTTATGGAAGATGCCAGAATAGAAAAAGAGCTCCTCTTTAAGGTTGGTGCACCTGTACTTTTTACAAGAAATTCATGGAACTACTTTAACGGTGAGCGCGGTATTGTAGTCAATGCCGATGAGAGCTGCGTTTATGTGCAAAAAGCTGATGGTAAAGTGATAAAACTAGAGAGCGTTGCACAAAGTAAAACGCAGTGGAAGGAAAAAACAATAAAAGGGAAAAAAGAGATGGTTGAAGAGGAGCTTTTTACTCTCTATCAGTACCCTATAAAGCTTGCTTTTGCCATTACCATTCATAAATCACAGGGAATGAGCATAGAAGATTTGATAATTGAGACAAATGAGATATTTGCCCCCTCACAGTTCTATGTAGCACTTTCGCGTTCAAGCAACCCTGCAAGACTCACGCTCATTGCGCCGAAAAAACAGTGGTATGAATTGGCTTTTGTAAATAAAAAGGCGATGGAGTTTGTGGCGGAAAATAAAGCGTGTTAAGGCGAGTAGACAGCGGTGTGCTTTTTATGCTCGCTTCGGCACTTATTTCTGCCTTTAATGGCGCTATTACAAAGATACTTGCGGAAGATATTTCTGCTTTAGAAATTGTCTTTTTTAGAAATCTTTTTGGGATATTTCTGATTTTGTATGCGCTTAAACACACCCCTGCTAAGCTAAGTGGTGGAAAATTTCATCTACTTTTTTTACGGGGCTTTTTAGGCTTTAGTGCGATGATTCTGTTTTTTTATACCATCACGGTAATTCCTCTTGGTGAAGCAATTACGCTAAATAAAACTTCGCCTTTTTTTGTTACTATTTTAGCCTTTTTTCTGCTCAAAGAGCATTTAAGCAGGAGGGTAATAGCGGCTCTATTTATAGGATTTATGGGAACAGTTTTGATTACAAAACCATTTGCCATGAGTTTTTCATATGTGCATTTTTTAGGGGTGTTAGGTGGTTTTTTTGCGGCAGCCGCCTATACGACTATTAAAAAAATAAAAGATATATATGATTCGAGAGTTATTGTTCTCTCTTTTGTTATGGTGGGTGCTTTTTTGCCTTTTGTACTTTTTTTACTTGCGGGCTATGTCGATGTACCCCACTCTTTGGGGTTCTTATTTCCTGTATTTGTTGTGCCAAGTGGTTTGAAAATTTGGTCACTTATTTTACTTATGGCACTCATATCAACACTTTCACAATGGCTGCTTACTAAGGCATATAGTGCTAAAAATTTGAGTGTAATAGGGGTTGTTAGTTATACAAATATTCCTTTTGCTATAGGTTTTGGATGGATGCTTGGAGATAAATTTCCAGATATTCTTACTTTCGCAGGTATTTGTCTAATAATTCTTGGTGGGGTTTTTGTGAGTAAAAAGTGATTTATGTGATAGATTATTAAGTAGAATTGTTATATAATAACAATTATTCTTTAAAAATGGGAGAAGAAGAAGTGTCACAAGATTCTAAAAATATTGACATATCTATCAATGACCTGCCCGATAATGTTGTTATTTACAGGTATATAGATGGGAATTTTGTATTTGTAGATTTGAATGAAAATGCAAAAAAATCAGATAATTTAGACTCTGATGTAATTGGAAAAAAAATTACAGATGTTTTTGATATAAATTTAGATAATAACCTATTAGAAAAGCTTTTCAGTGTTTACTTCTTGGGTGAAATGCAAAAACTCGAGGTAAAAGAGTACAAAAACAGTGGCATAAAATTTTGGCGTTTTTATACAATTAAAAAATTGAAAAATGATGATTTAGTTGTCTTTTAGCAAAATAAAAATAGAGAACTTGTTAATAAACTACAGCGGATTAAAGAACAAAATAGGCACTTTAAAAATGCCCTTATAAAACTTGTACAGATAGAATTTGATAATCTTTCTAAAACTTTTAAAAAAATATTAAAAATTACAAATAAATCATTGTCTGTATCACGCTCAAGTATCTGGCTCTATAAAAAAGAAAAAGGAGTTCTTGAGTGTGTCGGAGTTTATTCAAAGAAAAATAAATATTTTACGAATAATAAAACAATTCAGATAGAAATTCCACAAAAGTGTATTGAAAAATTTGAATTAAAACTTCCTATTTTATTGGACGCTAAAAATAAAAAGAACTTACTATGTGCATCTTTTTATAAATACATGAAACTCTCTGAAAGTTCGTCATTTTTACTTACGCCTTTTTTAACGAATGGAAAGGTTATAGGCATAATGGTAAATGCTTCAAAAAAAGATTCTCATAAATGGAATAAAAGTGAAATAGATTTTTCTGTATCAGTTGCCAGCACTATATCTCTAAATATTGAGGTGCAAAAGCGTAAGGAGAGTGAACTGAAATTTAAGCAAATTGCAGAGATTAGTTTTACGGGTTTTTTTATTTATAATGATAAGTTTATTTATGTAAATAAAGCATTTGAATCAATGACAGGGTATAGTTTATCTGAGTTGAAAAATATAAATCCATGGGAATTATGTCTTGAAGAGGACAGGCCAGAGATTAAAAATTCGGTAAGTCGACGTCTTTTAGGAGAAAAGTTTTTCAAAGAGTACAGTGATGTGAAAATAATTAAAAAAAATGGCGAAATTTGTTTGATGCGAATTGCTGTTGATACTATTATGCACAAAGGAAAATATGTAGGTGCAGGTAGTGTTGTAGATATTACAGAAATAGTGAAACAAAAAGAGAAAGTGACACTTTTAGCCAAAGCACTTGAATATACAGATAAACTTGTGTTAATTACAAATTTAAGTGGGCATATTATTTATGTAAATGAAGCTTTTACCAAGCTCTCTGGTTATTCACGCGAAGAACTTATTGGCTCTAAGCCAAGCATGTTAAAATCTAAAGTAAAAGATGAGACATTTTATAGAAAAATGTGGGATACCATACTTTCAGGTAAGATGTATCATGATGTAATAGTAGATAAGAGTAAAAGTGGTGAAGAGTTTTATATTGAATTTAATATTGCACCTATATTTGGTAAAGAAAATAAAATAGAATATTTTATTTGTACGGGTTCTGATGTCAGCAATAGAATTAAAGTTGAAAATAGATTGAAGCAATTAGCTACTATTGACAGTCTCACAAAGGTTTATAACCGCTATAAAATAAATGAAATCATAGAACATCAAATTGCTAGTTCTAAAAGATATGGGGAAATTTTTTCTTTGCTAATGTTTGATATTGACTATTTCAAAAGAATCAATGATACATATGGACATTATGTTGGGGATTTGGTTTTAAAGAAGTTGAGTGAACTTATTGTAAGTAATATTAGAGAAGTGGATAATTTTGGTAGATGGGGTGGGGAGGAGTTTATGCTTTTACTTCATAAAGCTAATCAAGCTGAAGCAATGTATATTGGTGAAAAAATACGTAGAATTGTTGAAAAATTTAGTGTAGATAATTTATATAAAATTACAATTAGCGTGGGTGTTTGTACATTTGCTAAAAATGATACAAAAAAAATGCTTCTTGAGAGAGTGGATAAAGCTTTATATTTATCAAAAGAAAATGGTAGGAATAAGGTCACATTTAAGTGAAATTAGTTATATAAAGTTAGATAACATATAAATATTAGAATAAGTAGTGTATAATATTCGTATGAAAAATATTGCGTTGCAAGCTTATACAGATAATAGTTGTAAACAACTCTTAGAATTCACTAAGCTCATGGAAGTCTCTAGTGTAGTCCTATTTAGCTGTATAATTGATTATGAGTGTGAACTTAATTATATAACTGAAAATGTCTCACAGTTTGGTTACTCTAAAGAGGATTTTTTATCACATAAGATTCATTATAAATCCATAATTCACGATGCAGATATAGACTTTTTTTTAAAATCCTTAGAAGATAGTCTTAGAAGTAGTAAGAGAAAATTTTCTTTGCTACATAGAATTATAACAGCAGATGGCACTATTCGATGGCTTGATGTTAAATTTTTAGTAGAGCGTGATGAATGGGAGAGTGCCAGAAGTCTTTATGGAACTATTAATGATATTACTGATATTGTTGAAAAAGAGAATAAAGTTAAACTTCTTGCACAGGCACTAGAGCAGAGTGATAGTTTAGTTTTTATTACTGACGGTAATGGAATTATCAGTTATGTGAATGATTCTGTAATTCAGAATTCTGGTTATAGTAGAGAAGAGCTGATTGGTTCTAAAACAAGTATTTTTAAATCAGGAAAGCATAATAAAGAGTTTTATCGCAATTTATGGCATACAATTTTGTCTGGACAAAACTATAATAATATTATAATAAATAAGAAGAAAAATGGTGAACTCTATTATGTAGATACGAGTATTACTCCTATTGAGGATGCGTATACAAAGAGTAAAAATTTTGTAGTAAGTGCAAAAGATGTCACAATACAGATGCAGCTTGAGAAAAAACTTGAGAATCTAGCCACAACTGATAGTCTGACACAGATTTATAACAGATATAAAATTAATGCAGAGATAGAGTTACACATAGCAAGGTCTAAACGCAGTAATACACCCTTTTCACTTCTTATGTTCGATATTGACCATTTTAAAAATATAAATGATACCTATGGTCATTATGTAGGAGATGTTGTTTTAAAAGATCTGACACAGCTCATTAAAAAGAGTATACGACAGGTGGATTCTTTTGGTAGATGGGGTGGAGAGGAGTTTATGCTTATTCTTGACGGTACGAATAAAGAAGAGGCACTTAATGTTGCTCAAAAAATTCGCGCTCTTGTTGAGAAGACTGCCATGTCTGGTCATTATAATATTACCGTTAGCATAGGAGTTGTACAGTATATAGTACCTGAACAAAAGTCTGCGTTATTAGAGAGGGTTGATCAGGCCTTGTATGAGGCCAAAGAGGGAGGACGAAACCAAGTTGCATACCGATAAATATATAAAGTTGTTTTTGATTAGTTTTATGATGTTAGTTACATTGAGTGCCTGTGTATCTCATCAAGATAAGGGGTACTACAATCGAGCAAATAAAGCGAGTGAGAAGGCTTTAGATAAGTTGGACAGAGAGTAGATTCTCTGTCCTTTAAAAAAAGAGTCTCTTATAACTCAGATTCGTGTTTTGCAAGATACTCAGCAACACCTTCAGCGTCTGCTTTCATACCTTCATCACCTTTTTGCCAACCAGCAGCACATACTTCACCGAACTCGTCAGTAAATTGTTGTGCATCAATCATTCTTAACATCTCATCAACATTTCTTCCAAGTGGAAGGTCATTTACAACTGCGTGACGAACAATACCGTTGTTGTCAATTAAAAATGAACCACGAAGTGCAACAGCATCATTTAAAAGTACATCATAATCACGAGCGATGTTTTTAGTAAGGTCTGCAACTAATGGGAAGTTAATGTGTCCAATACCACCTTTTTCAACTGGAGTTTCTCTCCAAGCAAAATGTGAAAATTGTGAATCTACAGAGATACCTACAACATTTACACCACGGCTTTGAAACTCGTCATGTCTATGTGAAAATGCAATGATTTCTGATGGGCAAACAAAAGTAAAGTCTAATGGGTAAAAGAATACAACTGTACCTTTTTCACCGAAATTTTCACTTAATTTAAAATCTTCAACGATTGATCCGTCTGCTAAAACTGCAGTAGCTGTAAAATCTGGAGCTGGGTTTGTTACTAACATATATTTGTCCTTGTATATTAAATTTATAAGCTGATTTTATCTAAAGTATCTTAACAAAGTTCTGAACACAAAGAAGAACACTTATATGTTAAAGAAAAGTTTTATATTTTTGGTTATAATTGCAACGATTTATGGAGCTTGACTCTGTACTTCAATAAGGAAAATCGATGACGAAAGAGTATATATTTACTTCAGAGTCTGTAACAGAAGGGCACCCTGATAAGATGGCAGATCAAATCAGTGATGCAGTTTTGGATTATATTATTGAAAATGATAAAAATGCGAGAGTGGCGTGTGAAACTCTCGTGTCTAATGGTTTTTGTGTAATTGCAGGCGAACTGAAGACTACGGCGTATGCGCCAATGCAAGAGATTGCAAGAGAAGTTATTCAAAGTATTGGATATACAGATGCAACTTATGGATTTGATTACCGTTCTGCGGCAGTTTTAAATGGAATAGGGGAGCAGTCACCCGATATTAATCAGGGAGTTGACCAAGCAGGTGGCGAGACAGGTGCTGGTGATCAAGGTTTGATGTTTGGTTACGCTTGTCGTGAAACAGATGTTTTGATGCCTCTTCCTATCCATTTGGCACACCGTTTAACACAACGACTGGCGTATGTTCGTAAAGAGGGAATAGTGCCTTATTTGCGTCCTGATGGTAAGGCACAAATCAGTGTAAAATACATTGATGATAAGCCTGTATCTGTTGAAACTGTTGTTATCTCTACGCAACATCATGAGGGGATTTCACAAGAGTTGATTCGCCAAGATATGATTAAAGAGGTCATAAAAGAGGTCATTCCTGCAGATATGTTAAGTGAAGAGACTGTTTTTCACATTAATCCAACTGGAAAATTTGTAATAGGTGGACCACAAGGTGATGCAGGGCTTACAGGGCGTAAGATAATTGTTGATACTTATGGTGGTAGTTGCCCTCATGGTGGTGGGGCATTTTCGGGAAAAGATCCGACCAAGGTTGATAGAAGTGCTGCATATGCAGCTCGCTGGGTTGCCAAAAATCTTGTAGCTTCGGGTGCATGTGATAGAGTAACCATCCAAGTAGCCTATGCTATTGGTGTCGTGCAACCTGTTTCTATTATGGTAGATACACATGGTACGGGAAAAGTTTCAGAAGATAAAATAGAGAGCTGTATCAAGGATATTTTTGACCTCTCTCCTGCTGGAATTATTAAATCACTTGATTTATTAAAACCAATATATAGAAAAACGGCAGCTTATGGACACTTTGGACGAGAAGAAGATGGCTTTAGTTGGGAGAAAACGGATAGAGTTGACGAGATTAAAAGCTATTTAAGCATTTAATTTTTAAAATTATATGTAACTAAAAGCTACATATTTTAGATATATAAAGAGTTTTTAGCTATATTTAAAATTCTAAAGTGTATAGTTACCTTGATAAAAAAATAGGAGAAGATAATGGCAGTAATTATTGGTGATACTTGTATTAACTGTGGTGCTTGTATAGACGAATGTCCAGTAGAAGCAATTGTAGATGAAGATGACAATCCAACAGGTGAAGAAATTTACTATGTTTATGGTGATAAATGTGTAGAGTGTGTTGGTCATCATGATGAACCAGCATGTGCAACTGCATGTCCAACTGAGGGTTGTATCACTTGGGATGCTGTTGGTGATTCTCCAGAGCATCGTGAAGATATTACTGATGAGCAACGCTCAAATCACGAACCAGTGGTAGAATAGTAATATTTTTATTCTGTAAAGTGCCAATTTGGTGCTTTACAACTCTCTCTTTATAAACTTCAAACGCAGTAAATCAACTCAATTTTCTTATTTAAACTAAAAACAATTTTTTTTCAGGTATAATTCCACTCTAATTTTATATTTTCAGAGGAGATTTGATGGAACGTACACTATCAATAATCAAACCAGATGCAGTTGCAAAAGGTGTTATAGGCAAAATTTTAGACCGTTTTGAAAGCAATGGTCTTCGTATCGCTGCGACTAAAAAACTTCAATTATCACGTGCAGATGCAGAGGCATTTTACGCAGTTCATGCTGAGAGACCTTTCTTCAACGATTTAGTTGATTTTATGATCAGTGGTCCAGTTGTTGTTACAGTTTTAGAAGGCGAAAACGCAATGCAAAAAAATCGTGATTTAATGGGTGCAACAAACCCTAAAGAAGCTGAAGCTGGTACAATCCGTGCAGACTTTGCTGAAAATATAGATGCAAACGCAGTTCATGGAAGTGATTCTGTTGAAAATGCAGCAAATGAAATTGCATTCTTTTTCTCCCAAAGAGAAATTTCTTAAGTTTAATGAAAATTCATTTTTTCTTCTTTTTAGGGTAATTCTATGAGAGTTGTGCTAAGAAAAGTAACATCTACACCATTAGATTTTTCATTAAAATCTAATGAGATAAGCTTCAAAGGTTATTTGGAGTACTATAAGGGAAAGTTAATTTTGCTTAATGCAGATATTAAAGGTTCTTTAAAGACTCAGTGTGATGTTTGTGGAGATGAATTTTGTATGGATTTAAGTGAAAAAGTAGAGTTCCTCATTAGTGATGGACTTTATGAAGATGATGGCAGCCTCGATTTAGATGTTGTAGAATCATTTGATGGGCAGGTGGATATGGAGGAGTTATTAAACTCTGAAATAGAGCTCATTAAAAGTGATTATCACTCGTGTGATAGTTGCAAAGAACAAGATTTAGTGACCTTAGCGGTCTTATAAAATTAAATAAAAGGAAAACATTACTATGGCAGTACCTAAGAGAAGAGTATCTCACTCACGTTCAGCAAAAAGAAGAACACATTACAAAATTTCATTAGCGCGTCCAGTTAAAGACAAAGATGGAACTTATAGATTACCACATCATATTAATCCAACTACTGGTGAGTATAAATAGTTAATGGTTAAGATAGCCATTGATGCAATGGGTGGGGACTTTGGTCCCGAACCAATTGTAAAGGGATGTGTCAAAGCACTTTCAAAGCGTCATTTTACACCTATTCTTGTAGGTAAAAAATCAGAAATTTTACCTCTGTTACCAAAACGTTATAGAGATAAGATTTTAATTGTCGAATGTGATGATGTAATATCTATGAGTGATGCTGCCACAGATGCAGTAAAACGAAAAGATAGTAGCATATATTGCGCTGTAGAACTTGTAAGAAATGGAGAGGCTGATGGTGTTGTCTCAGCTGGACACAGTGGTGCGACAATGACATTGGCGACTTTAAGACTTGGGCGTCTAAAAGGTGTCTCTCGTCCTGCATTGGTAACGCTTATGCCTACCAAATTAAATAGACGCTCTATCTTACTTGATGTAGGTGCAAATGTTGACTCAAAAGCAGTGCATTTAGCAGAATTTGCTGTTATGGGTGGATGTTATGCTGAAGATGTACTTGATATTAAAGAACCTACGATTGGACTCCTTGCAAATGGGGAAGAGCCATCAAAAGGGAATGAAGTCACTAAGGCTGCGTTTAAACTCCTAGAAGGTTACCCTGGCTTTAAAGGGAATGTAGAAGGTGGTGATATATTCAATGGAAGTTGTGATGTTATTACTTGCGATGGTTTTATTGGAAATCTTGTTCTTAAAACGAGCGAAGGCGTTGCCTCTACAATTTCAGGACTTATAAAAGATTATATTAAAAAATCACCTATTAGAATTACTGGGGCACTTTTAATGCGTAAAGTTTTCAAACTCCTTAAAAAAGAGATTGATTATGCTGAAGTAGGTGGTGCTCCACTTATAGGAATAAAAGGCTGTGCAATAGTTAGTCATGGCAAGAGTAATGCTAGAGCTATTGAAAACGCTATTTATCAGGCTATTAGTTATGTCGATACAGGCGTGAATGAACATATTATTACACGCCTAGAAGAGTTAAAACAAAAGGATTTATAGATGGCTTATGCAGCTTTTAGATCAATTGGTGCTTATGTACCTGAGAAAATATTAACAAATAGTGATTTATCAAAAATGGTTGATACTTCGGATGAGTGGATTACAAAAAGAACAGGTATAAAAGAGCGCCATATTGCGGCTGACACTGAATTTACAAGTGATTTAGGCGTTAAAGCTGCACAAAAAGCACTGAAAAGAAGTGGCGTTGCACTAGAAGATATTGATCTTGTTGTGACCGCTACAATTTCACCTGATTATTTTTGTATGCCATCCACTGCAACAGTTATTGCAAACAAACTAGGCATTAAAGGTGCAACTGCGTTTGACATTACTGCTGCATGTACTGGATTTATCTATGCACTCTCTATTGCAAAAGCATTTATTGAATCTGGAATGAAAAAAAATGTTCTTATAGTAGGGGCTGAAAAACTCTCTGCTATTACAGACTACACTGATAGAGGAACTTGTATTTTATTTGGTGATGGGGCAGGTTCTGCTGTTATCTCCGCTACAAATAACAAAGAGGAAGCTATTATTGACATTAATACTGGTGCAGATGGAGAGTATGCAGATTTGCTTATGACTCCAAATGGTGGTACAGGTTCTGCTCATGACTCTCTTGACGGGGAAGCTGGTAGTTGTTTTATGCAGATGAAAGGGAATGAAACTTTTAAAGTGGCAGTACGAACATTGACTAAAGATGTAAAAGAGATTTTAGAAGATAATAATATTAAAAGTGAAGATATTAAACATTTTATTCCACATCAAGCAAATTTGCGTATTATTAAAGCAGTTGGTGATGCTCTGAATATGAGAGAAGATCAAGTTGTAATTACTGTTGAAAAATATGGTAATACATCAGGGGCTTCTATTCCAATGGCGATTAATGACCTTTATGAATCTGGCAAACTTCAATCGGGTGAAATAATGCTTCTTGATGCCTTTGGTGGAGGGCTTACTTGGGGAAGTGCTTTAATTCCATTTGTACCAAGTAAATAGTTTAAAAAAAGTTTACTAACTTTTATTGCTTAATGCATGGAACAGATTTTTATAAAATAGTTCTTCTTTAGGCAACTCCAAATTTGATTCTCGTAACTTTTCTCCCCACATCGGGTTTGGAAAGTAACTATCTTCCTTGTATCTTGCCATAACATGAATATGGACACGAGGAAGCATATTTGCAAATGATGCCATATTAATTTTATGGGGTTTGTAATATTTTTTCATCTCTTCTTCGACAATATAATATATTTCCCATAACTCTAAACGCAGTGCTTTTGGCATATCACCTAGCTCTCTGTAGGGCTCTTTAGAAAATATTTTAATCCAAGGGATTTCACTTTTCTCTTTTTCTATGTAAAAATGGGAGTTTTCGTATATAATTAAATTTTTCATAGGTTCATTATATCAAAATTTTATGGAGTCTATGGAGTTTATTGTGTTTACTAAGTTTGGAGAAATGTTCCAAAAGAGGAACATTTTAAGAGTGAAGGAGTTTTTAGTCTCTGTTTCTGTTGCGGTTAGAACTACTTCTGTTACCTCTGTAGCCACCGCCATCACGGCTAGAATTACTACGGCTACGATTACCACCGGAACGGTTACGGTTGTTGTTTCCACGGTAACCACCACGACCACCTCGTCTGTTATTGTCGTTGCGTTTAGAAGCTCGTTCTAAAATAGCGACAAGTTTATCAGCAGGAATACCAATATTACTTGGTCCCTTGATATCTTGTTTATCTAAAATCATAGAGATTAGTTTAAACATAATAGTCTCTTCATCAATATCATCTCTCAATTTTTCAATAACTGTATGTGCTTCATCATAAATTTTTTGATTTTCAATATTTGTTACAATTTTATCAATTGTAGTGGTACGCAAATCAGTTTTGCTTGGAACAAATGCGTGTTCCATAGAAGTACCCACTTTTTTCTTAATGCGTTGTAACTCTTTAAACTCTAATGGAGTTAAAAGTGTGATTGCCTTTCCTTTTGTACCTGCACGACCAGTTCTACCGATACGGTGAACATAACTCTCTGGGTCAAATGGAATATGGTAGTTAAACACATGTTCAATATTGTTTACATGAATACCACGAGCAGCAACATCAGTAGCAACAAGAACTTTTATAGAGTCATTTTTAAACCCTTTTATAACAGTCTCGCGTTGGCGTTGCTCCATGTCTCCATGAAGACCATTTGCAAGGTAACCAGCATTGCTCAAAACATTTGAAAGTCTATCTACTTCCGATTTTGTACGACAAAATACAACTGCTTTTTTAGTCCCCTCAGAATCCATAAGACGGATAATAGCATCATCACGCTCATGCTCATCAATTACATAGTAGAGTTGCTCAATGTCTGTGTTTGTTGTTTCACCTTTAGTGATAGAGATGAACTCAGGGTCTTTCAAAATTTTTGCAGCGAGTGTTTTGATTGGTTGTGGCATAGTTGCTGAAAAAAGAAGTGTTTGACGCTTTGTTGGAAGATATGAAAATATTTCATTAATATCATCTAAAAATCCCATATCAAGCATTTCATCAGCTTCATCAAGAACAACCATACTTGGTGCAAAGTTATTAAGCATACCTCGTTTAAGAATGTCGAGCATTCTACCTGGTGTTGCAACAACTACTGATGCCCCTCTACCTATAAGGTCAAGTTGGCGTTTGTATGAGCTACCACCATAAACAGTAACAGTTTTTACACCTAAGTTACGACCATATTTAAAAATTTCATCACTTACTTGTGTTGTAAGTTCGCGAGTTGGTGTGATTACTAAAAGCTCAACGCTTCCATCTAGTTTCATGTTATTAAGTGCTGGAAGACTAAACGCAGCTGTTTTACCAGTACCAGTATGAGCTTGTCCAACCATATCGCGACCTGCTAAAACAACAGGAATAGCTTGTTCTTGAATTGGTGAAGGTACAGTAAAACCTGCAAATTTTACGCTTTTTAATATCTCTGGTTTTAAACCTAATGAATCAAAAGTGATTGTCGGTTCTTCTATTTGTGTTTCTTCTATTTGTGCATTTTCTTGCATCATTATCCTTTGTGGCTTTAAGTAGCCTTTTTATATATAAGGAGATGACGCAAGTTCTCTAAAATGTACTCAGGTCTATCAGGGCATCTTCCCCTCAAGTGCCAGTCCATAATAAATAGTATATTATGCTATCTATGATATGGACTGGCACTTAAATATTTGTGGAATTATAGCGAAATATTTCTAAGTTTTCATTAAAAATAGAAATGTTACTAATTAATTTAATTTATAATGTTACAAAAGACAATAAAAGATATAATAAAGAAAAAATATTAGGATGATGTATGGATCTGAATATTCTGTTAATTGCAAGTGCCTTGCTTCTTATTGCACTGTTGGTGTTTGTGATTCTTTATGTAAAAGAGCTTTCTGTAAATAAAATACTAATCAAAAAGGTACAAGAGTTTACAGCATTGGAGCAGGAGTATAAAAGTTTAGAAATAGATTATGCTGTGTTAAATACAAGATATGAAAATGAGATGTACTACTCAAAAGAGAAAATAGAGACACTTAAACGCACAAAAGAGGAGTTGTCACAAGAGTTTAATATGCTTTCAAATAAGATTTTTGATGAAAAATCAAAAGAGTTTGGAGCCTTAAACAAAGAGCAACTTGAGTTACTTTTAACACCTTTTCGGGAGCAGGTGGCAAATTTTTCTAAACAATCACGCCAACAGTTTGAAGTAGATATTAAAGAGCGTTTTTTACTTAAAGATGAACTACTGCGTTTACAAAAGATGAATGAGCAACTCTCACAAGAGGCGCTTAACCTTACAAAAGCACTAAAATCTGAAAACAAAATGCAGGGAAACTGGGGTGAGCTTGTTTTAGAAAATATTTTGGAACAATCAGGCTTGAGAAAAGGCGTGGAGTATGAACTCCAAGCAACACTAAAATCAGATGAAAATAGAACATATAGACCAGATGTCATCATTCATATGCCACAAAATAGAGATATTATTATTGATTCAAAAGTTTCACTTGTGGCGTATGAGCGTTTTGTAAACGCAGAGGATGAGGCAGCCAAAAAGAGAGCACTTCGTGAGCATATAGTAAGTATTTCTGCGCATATTAAAGAACTTTCTAACAAAGAGTATGAAAAATTGCAAGGGGTAAATACACTTGATTTTGTACTTCTTTTTATGCCAATCGAAGGAGCATTTTTACTTGCGCTTGAAGAGGATGGTGAATTTTTTAAGCGTGCTTATGAGAGTCAAATACTTGTAGTATCTCCTTCGACGCTCCTTGTTACTCTTCGAACCATAGAACATATTTGGCGTACACAAAGACAGGAAGAACATGCACAAAAAATAGCTAAAGAGGCTGAAGCGATGTATGACAAGCTAGTGCTTTTTGTGGAGGAGATGCAAAATATAGAAGCGCATCTAAACAAAGCCCACGATGCCTATGATAAAGCGATGAATAGACTTAGCAACGGAAAAGGAAATGTTATAAAAAGAGCACAAAATATGAAAGAGCTAGGCTTGAAGCCTAAAAAGGAACTTTCACTTAAGAGCGAAGAATCTTAAGCTGCAAATCCTAGGGCTCTAGTATGGACATATCTTGTAGAAAGATTTTCCATTCTATTTGATACCCATAAGGCAATAGGTAAAACTGCTAAAAAAGCAAATGAATAGTCAACATTCATTATGTAAGAGACAAAACTAAACGCAATGATGGGGATTAAAACAAAAAAGAGCCCAATTATAAGTTTGATTTTTAATTTGATTTTTGTCTCGAAATCAGATTTAAGACCAATGACACATCCAAGCGGATTATCTTGAAAATGTTGTAACTCTTTTTCTAAGTTGAACTCTTTGTGCTGTTGCTTATACTTGTTTTCTGTTTGTGAAAATGTACTTTTAATTTGATCACATAAGAATTTATCAGTAGTGTCCAAAAAAAGTTTTACCATATTTTTCATGTGAGTTCCTTATTTTAATAATAAAATTATAACATAATTCTTTTTTCGATATGATAATGAAAACACAATATAAGGAAGCAGATGCAAATTCAAACACGCTACAATTATGAAAAAAAATGGACTTTAACAGATGAAGATGAGCTTCTTAAAATTATTGAAGAAGAGATAGGTGATGCAGATACAAAAGGGACGCTACGCTATGTAAAAGAGGTTATAGCTGAGGGTAAAGAGATAACTATTGGTTCGTGTAAATTTAGAAAACAACAACTGCAGGAGAAATAAAAATGCCTACATATCCAGATATTGCCAAACTGCTTTTACGTGTTACACTTGGATCTTTGCTTTTAGCACATGGTATTCATAAATTAATCCATGGCATAGGTGGAGTGCACGCTCTAGTCGTTTCTGCTGGCTTGCCTGCATTTTTTGCCTATGGTGTTTATGTGGGAGAGCTTATTGCTCCTTTGTTTGTTATTTTAGGACTTTATGGACGCATCGCTTCAGGTGTTGTTGCGTTTAATATGTTGATGGCTATCTATCTTGCTTATGGATTTCATCTCTCATTTACAAAATATGGTGCATTTAGTTTTGAAACACCGCTTATGTTTTTTGTAATGGCATTAGTGATTGTGCTAATAGGAACTGGGCGATATGGGGTAAACTCAAAGTAAAACTAAGGATGTTTTACTTTTATAGTTGAATTAAGGCTCCATCCAATGACAAGCATAAATAAAATAACACCGCCAGCAGGTAAAATAGCATAAGTGTTGAGTAAATATGTCAGCCATAAAAGTATAGCTCCAAGAGGAGTGGGAACACCTGTAAAATAGTTTTCAACTTCTCCTGCATCTGCATTTATATTAAAATGTATAAGGCGGCGTAGACCAGAGATAACATAGTATATACTTACAACTGCAGCAATAATGAGCCAAAATCCGCTAAGTGATGGAGCATATGAGGCTTGAAAGATTAGAAACACAGGAACAAGGACAAAACTTAAAAAGTCTGCAAAGCTGTCGAGTTGAATGCCAAATTCATTTGAGAGATTATATTTTCGAGCAATCTTTCCATCAAAAATATCAAATGCGCCACCAATCCACGCTAAAATAATTGCAAGAACAAAATTGTTTTGTGTGATAAAGTAAGTTGCCATAAGTCCAGCCGCTATATTTACAAAAGTAAAAAGATTGGCTAGATTAAAATGAGAAGTGGGTGTCCATAAAAATTTCATACTCTTCCTTAGTGATTATTAATAGGTAATTATAGCAAATGGATATAAACAGAGAAATAAAATATATATAGTAATGATATTTATTATCATTAATAAGTAAAATATAAGTTGATACTGGTTATCATTTCTGAAAATTATTTAGGAATATAGAAATGAAGCTTACTAAAAGTGTATTGATAACGCTGAATATAGCTTGTCTCACTGCAACTTTAACTGCGGAGGAAGTTACGCCAAGAAAGCGCTTACACTCTGTAAAAGAGGTAATGGGGCAAGTCTCAAAGATGCAAGATAAGAATGTATCTATGGTAGATAATTTTAAGCATATGTTCAAAGATGCAAAGGTGTCAGGACAATTTAAAACAATGTATGCTGGATATAAGCAAAAAGAGAGTGGAGTTGCAAATAATTATGCAACAGCTATAGGTGGAATATTAAAGTATGAGTTGGCAAAACTCAATGGCTTTAATGCTGGCGTTGCAGTTTACACTTCTCATGATATTCCTCTTGCAAGTGGGGAAAATGAGGCACATAATGATGAGCTCTCTTCATCAAAAGGAGAATATACAACAATAGGAGAAGCATATATTAACTATATGCATGAAAATTTTAATTTTAGAGCTGGTCGCCAGCAGTTAGATACTCCCCTTGCAGACAGTGATGACATCAGAATGGTACAAAACAGTTTTGAAGCGTATGTGGCTAGTTATGAACTTAGCGGATTTCATCTTATGGCAGGACGCATAAATAATTGGCAGGGTTATGATGCCGATTTGGACGAGGGTTGGAGCGGTACTGGAAAAAATGGAACAAACTTCGCAGGAGTAAGTTACAATGATATTTATGAGCTTAATGCCTGGTTTTACAACATTACAGGACAAACAAATGCCAGCTATTTTGATACAGGCATAAATTATCCTCTTACCAAAAAGGTGAATCTGCACGCAATGGTACAACTTTTAAAAGAAGATGAACTCTCAAGTAGTGGATATGATGCAGATGTTTACGGTGGAATGTTGGAGTTTGTATTTGGTGGTCTTGGCGTAAACTTTGCCTACAATAGCTGTGATGCTTCTCATGGCAATAAATTCTTTTTAGGAACAGGTGGAGGCTCACTTTTTACAAGTATGGATACAATGACAATAGATGTAATAGCAGCAGATAGAAAAGCTCAGGCTATTGTTAGTGGAATATCGTATAATTACGATAATTTTAATCTTCTTTACGCTTATGGTGATTTTTTTGGTGATAAAGACAGCCTAAACATTAAAGCTCATATTAGGGAACAAGATATTGGATTTGAATACAATGTAAATGATGAGTTTATCCTCAGTGGTGTGTATGTGATTGAAGAAGATAGACAAAGCAGCGTAAAAACAGATAATGACTGGAACCGTGCGCAGGTAATGCTACATTATAATTTTTAAAAAGAGAGTCAAATGAAAAATTTATTAGATTGTGACAGAGGTGAAAAAGTAAAAGTTTCCAAGCTAAACGCAGCGTATGATTTGAAACAGAGACTTATCTCTTTTGGTATTATGAAAGATGCTGAGTTAGAAGTATTGGCACAGGCTCCACGCAAAAAGACTATTGAGGTTAAGGTGGGCAAAATGCGTTTGGCACTTCGCTCTGAGGAAGCTGCGCAAATAGAGGTAAAAAAGATATGAAAGCGAGCAATGAAAAAATAGTTTGCCCAATAACTGCTAAACACATCAAAGTAGCACTTGTTGGACAACCAAATGTTGGAAAAAGTATGCTCATCAACTCGGTGAGTAATGCCCATCTGCATGTTGGAAATTTTTCTGGTGTAACGGTTGATAAAACAGAAGTGCTTTTTGATTATAAAGATTATAAATTTACAGTTGTTGATTTACCTGGAACTTATGCGTTTACTGATTATACAATAGAAGAGAGAGTCACACATAATTATTTATGTGCCGAAGAGTATGACATTATTATTAATGTTATGGACTCTACCAATTTAGAAAAAAATCTTCAACTTACTTCTGAGCTACTTACAATGAGTAAAAAACTTGTAATTGCTCTAAATATGAGTGATGAAGCGGATAAAGAGGGAATAGAAGTAAACGCACAATATATGAGTGAACTGCTAAATATTCCTTGTGTAAAAGTCTCGGCAGCTGCAAAAACAGGGATTGAAGAGTTAATTGAGACTGTTGTGAAAAAGTTTGAAGGAGAAAAACAAGAGCCTAAACTTATTTTTAGTGAAGCAGTTGAAGAGGAGATAGAAAATATTGTCTCTTATTTACAAAAGCATAATTTTGAAGCTGTAAATAGCTATAGAAATATAGCAATTAATCTACTCAAAGAGAATAAAAAAACTTATGAGAAACTGCATGAAGAGCCTATATGGACAGAACTTCAGCCTATTGTCATAGAGGCTTCAAAACATATAGAATTGCATCATAATACGGATGATATAAAAGAGGCATTTGCAGAAGAGTACGCTGCGTTTAACCGTGGAATTGTTGCTGAGGTTGTGAAGCAGACGACAATAAAGAGTGAGGCAAAAACATTAACAGAGAAGATAGATGCTCTTTTAATCCATCCTATTTTCGGGATTCCTATATTTCTATTTTTTATGTGGAGTCTGTTTCAATTAACTTTCACACTTGGAAATATTCCAATGGATTGGATAGATGGTTTTTTTACATGGCTTGGAACGACTATAGCTCCAACAATATCAAATGATGATGTACGCTCTTTGGTTGTTGATGGAATTATTGGCGGAGTTGGTGCTGTTGTGCTTTTTACGCCAAATATTATTATTCTATTTATTGGTATTGCACTGCTTGAAACAACGGGTTATATGAGCCGTGTCGCCTTTTTACTCGATGGTTTTTTTCATAAATTTGGTTTGCATGGGCAGAGTTTCATTCCTCTTGTAACAGGTTTTGGTTGTTCCATTCCAGCCTATATGAGTGCGAGAATTTTGAAAAATGACAGAGATAGACTCTTAACACTCTTTATTATTGGTTTTATGTCATGTGGCGCAAGACTTCCTGTATATGTACTTTTTACTGGAGCGTTCTTTGCTCAAAGTATGGCAGGGAATGTCCTTTTTGGTATCTATATTTCAGGTGCAATTTTAGGACTTATATTTGCTAAAATTTTGAAGATTACTGCGTTTAAAGGTGTAGATGAACCATTTGTTATGGAGATGCCAAAGTATAGACTTCCTACTTTTAAACTTATTTGGCATACTGTTTTAACACAAACTATAATGTACCTTAAAAAAGCAGGTACTTTCATTGCTGGTGCTGCTATGATTATTTGGTTTTTAAGTAACTATCCTCATAATACAAATCTCGATAAAATCTATAGTGCAAAGATTGAAAAAAGTGTCAGTGTCAAACAAAAAGCACTTTTAGAAAATCAACTTGCAGAAGCACAATTAGGAGAGAGTTATTTAGGAAGATTGGGGAAATTTACACAACCTATCGTCGCACCACTTGGATTTGATTGGAAAATGAATGTAGCACTACAGGCTGGTTTGGCAGCAAAAGAGGTGGTTGTTTCTACTTTAGGAGTACTCTACTCTATAGGTGGTGATGTGGATGAGTCATCGAAATCTTTGGCAAATAATATTCGTCAAAATATTCCTTTTGCTTCAGCCGTTGCGTTTATAATTGTCATTATGATATATCTACCGTGTTTAGCAGCAACAACTGTTTTTGCTAAAGAGGCAGGAAGTTGGAAGTATGCGTTTTATCTTTTTGTTTTTACTTCTGTGGTAGCATATAGTTTAGCATTTATAGGCTATAGAGTTACACTAATGTTAATGTGATATAATTTGAAAAAAGGTTAAAAAATGTCAGATAAAAAACAAAAAATATTAATGATAGAAGATGATTTAGAACTTGCTGAAATACTTACTGAGTATCTTGAGCAGTTTGCATTTGAAGTTATAACAGAAGATGATCCATTTAAAGCGGTTAGTATTTTAAAACTTGAACCTTTTGATTTAGTTATTTTGGATTTGACACTACCGGGAATGGACGGACTTGAAGTATGTGAGGCTATTCGTGAGCGTCAAGATATTCCTATTA
>NZ_JALUKE010000026.1 GCF_027056685.1 Sulfurimonas sp. | reverse complement strand
GTACCTAAAATATTTAATACTAAAATATCTCCATCCCACGCATAAAAACTTTTCATGTCTCTTGGATGAAATGAGACAATATTTTCCTCTTGTGCCAACTCCTCAGCATTCATCCACGATTTTCTTTTTTTTGCCATTTTCTTATCCTATGGATTTCAAATATGCAAGTGATGATGGTAACAATAGTGCCATCAAAGAGATTGCAAATATTACAAGAGCAACAAGCTCACTTGTGTAAACAGTTTTTTCTTCCTCTTCACCCTCATATTTCATAGATTGATAAATCGCTACAAAACGGTAAAAGATAATGGAAAGCAATGCAAGTAAAAAGAGAATTGCTCCTATCATAGCCAGCATATGATGACTACTTTTTGCGGTGCTTATCATCGCTCCAAATCCATAAATCTCACTAAAAAACATCGGACTTGGCGGCAAAGAGATAATAGCAAGTAAAAAAAGAGAAACTAAAAACCAAAAAATTGTCCCCTTAACTCCTTTATATCCTCTAAGCGCACCTGCTATTTTATACTTTCCATTGGATTCAAGTACACCAGTAGAGAGAAAGAGTGCCGGTTTTAAAAAGGCATGCGCTCCAAAGTGAAGCAAAGCTGCAAAAGGCGCACCACTCACCCAAAATATAACAATGAGTGCCATATGTTCAACCCCTGAGAGTGAAAAGAGACGCATAAAATCTTTTGCTCTATAAATTAAAAAAGAGACAATAAAAATTGTTAAGATTGTATAAACAAATACAAAAATAAAAAGATGATTATAATTTACCTTCATAGCAATCTGTGAGAAACGGAAAAATCCAATAACAACAGCAGACTCCAAAATACCACTAAAGAGTGCCGCAACAGGGTAAAAAGAGGCTCGCTCGATATTTGCAAGCCACAAATTCATAGGGAAAAATCCCATTTTAACAAACATTCCAATGGTAGCAATAGCAAATCCCATCTCAAAAAGGAAAGGAGAAGGAATCTCTTTTGCATGTTTTAAAAGCAGGTCAAACTGCATTGCATTCTCACCTAAAATAGGCTTCGCACTCGCATACATCAAAATAATACCAAAGAGTATAAGTGAGACGGCGATAGCACCCACTATCATATAGTTCCAAGCCTCTTTATGTGCAGCAGGGGTATAGTTTGTCTTAATCATATAGACAGTAGAAAGTGTTGCAAGCTCAAGCCCAATCCAGTAGATACCCATATGATTTGAGAGTATAGAAAAAATAAGCCCAACCCAAAAAATCGCAAAAAATCTATAGAATTTTCTATATGCTTTTGGAGATACTTTTACATGTTTATCTAGTGTTAAAAGTGCCAATGTTACGCCAATACCAACAATGGAAGATACAAGCAAAACATAGGTATCGAGCTTATCTGCTACAAGATAACTTCCTAGAACATTGTAGGGTTTAGGCAGTAAAAATAGTTCAACAATTGGTCCTAAAATAACAAAGGAAGTAAAGGCTAAAACATACTTCGCCTTTTTATTTTTTAAAAAGCTCACACCAAACATAATGATGGCAGGAAGCAGAAGAAGGGAGAGATTCATATTTTGAGCTCCTCTTTATGAAATAGTAGATTTATAACGACAATTGCCATCAATAAATCAAAAAAGATACCAAGTTCTACAAGCATCGGCATTCCATTTGTTGCGGTAATTCCAAGTAAAAAAAGTGCATTTTCCATACTTAAAAATCCAACAATTTTCGGTGCTACATTTTTATGCTCCATCATCAACAGTAAAGAGAGAAAGAGTGATGAGATACTTATTGCCACATAGTTTGCATTGGTATCTATCATATGCGTAATGGGTTCAGAAAGATAAAAAGTAAAGACCAAAATCGCAGGAACAAGCATAATGGCATACTGTACTTTTATTTCAGGTGTGATTTGACGCACAAAATGAAACTTTTGACTTAAATTTTTAAGAATATAAGGAATAGCTATTGCCTTGACAACAATAGTAATCGCCCCTGTAATAATCATAGCCTTATCATCTATGCTTTTGCCAATAATAAGAGCTAAAGACCCAAGCATTAAAGAGTTCATAGAGTACCACAAAAGCAGTCTGTAGAGTCTTGTTGTAAAGAGTGCTACAATAAGCGAAGCTAAAAAGAGTCCAATAAGAAAATCAACCATTGTTTACGCTCCTAAAACATAAAATGTAATTAAAGATAAAAAGGCAAAGACTATTGCCAGACCTAAAAGGTTTGGTATTTTAAAGAGACGCAGTTTTGCTGTATTTACCTCTAAAAGAGCAACTAGCGTTGCTATGAAAAAAAGTTTTGCTATGAAAATCAAAAAAGCGATAGGTGCTGAGAACTCTAAACCAAATGGCATAAAAAGCGATGCAAAGAGTGATGCAAAAATCACAAATTTAATGGAAGAGGCAGTCTCAATTATGGCAAGATAAACACCCGTTAAATCAAGTATCATCGCTTCATGCACCATTGTAAGCTCTAAATGCGTTTCTGGATTATCTACAGGAATACGCCCATTTTCAGCCATTAGCAAAATGAAAAAACTAATACCAGCAAAAAGAAAACTTGCCATATGTTCTTCTGGAAAATGTTGTGCTAAATTCACTCCTGCTTGACCAACGCCTAAATCTCCAGCCATTAAAGAGACTGAAAAGATGGTAAGCACCATAGCAGGTTCAACAAGTGCAGAGATGAATGCTTCACGAGAGCTTCCCATACCTCCAAATGCACTCGCACTATCAAGCCCTAAAAGCATAAGAAAAAAGGTAGAGAGTGAAATAAGCCCTGTAATGGTAAAAGCATCTACAAAACTTACATAGTAACTCCCATGCACAACGGGAGGCAAAAAAAACATCACAATGAGAAGGGGTGAAAGCACTAAAAAAGGTGCATAAGTGGTAATGGCACTTGTCTCCTCAGATATAATTGTCTCTTTATGCATCAACTTTGAAAAGTCTCGATAGCCTTGAAAAATGGAGATAGGTCTTTTAAAAAGCAACATCATTTTTGTTGCTTTAATGTAAGAGAGCAACATAGGTGCAATAAGCACAAGCAAAATTATCGTCACAAAATAGAGTATCATTTTTTATCTCCAATAATTAAAATTCTAACAGAAATCATCATAACAAAAAACTCCAAAACAAAAGTAGCCCATGAAAAATCATGAGCAAAAATTCTATAACTAAAAAGTACAACTAACATAATGTTAAATATCATCGCAGCATATCTGGTTTGCTCAAAATGAGCCAGACGATAGACCCAGTAGCTTGTAAAGTTTACAGCCTTAACAATACTTGTATAAAAGACTTTTTCAAAGAGTGGCTTGACATGCACTTCATAGTGTGAGTCATTAAATTTTGTCTCATGTCCTGCTATTGTCTGCTTAGAAAAATGTTCCTGTGGTTTATAGAGCCAATCAAATAATCTACGAATTGGTCCTGCAAATCCTGTTGCAGTATATTGCGTTTTTGCAGAGGTTTTATAGCCACAAGCCCAGCTATTGTGAATGCGTGTTTTTATGCCAAAAACTCTGTAAGCGAACATTATAAACGCAGTAACACCTCCAAGAGAAAGAAGTAAAATCAAAGGAGAGACTATACCTCCATTTATACCAACAGAGTGCATATTCCAAATACCATTAGGAAAGATTTGTGCATAAATAGAAGCACGACCTAAGCCTACCATCACCTGATCAAAATATTGCATATAAAAAGGAGTGAAGAGCATAAGAGAGACAACAACTAAAGTCATTAAAATCATTCCAAAACGCATTAGGAAATTAACTTCATGCGCATGTTTTGCATTTGTACTTCTATGCAGTCCCAAAAAGGTAATGCCATACGCTTTTACAAAACAGGCAATTGCTAAACCACCAGTCATAGCAAGTGCAAAAATGGCAAAAGGAATGGCAAGTTTGAGTGAAGTATTTACCATATGAGAAGAACTTAGCATTGATTGAAATATCATCCATTCGCTTAAAAAACCATTACTCGGTGGCAGTGCTGAGATGGAAATAGCAGCAATAAGAAAAGTAAACGCAGTGACAGGCATTGCTTTTATAAGTCCACCATATTTTTCCATATTTTTCGTATGTGTTTGGTGCAGAACCGAACCTGCTCCCATAAAGAGAAGTGATTTAAAACTCATATGGTTAAATGTATGAAAAATAGCGGCAATAAAAGCAAAAGTGCTAAGCGTATGAAGCCCTAGAGTATCAAAAATCATTCCCATTCCAAAACCAATAAGAATAATACCAATATTTTCAATAGAGTGATTTGCTAAAAGTGCTTTTATATCATGCTCACTGAGGGCATATAAAACACCAACTAACGAGGATAATGCACCAATAGTTAAAATCACAATGCCCCACTCAAGTGGCCAAGGGTAAAGAACATCAAACAAAAAGCGAAACATCCCATAAATAGCCACTTTAAGCATTACTCCACTCATCAGTGCAGAAACAGGGCTAGGTGCTTGTGGGTGAGCGTATGGAAGCCAAACATGCAAAGGAACTGCTCCAGCCTTGCTTAAAAACCCTAGTAATAAAAAGAAAAAGAGAAGCGTCGGGTAAGCAAAATGAGAAGCTGAAAGTTTCATAGCTGCAAAGCCAACCGTTAAATCTCCATCTGTGACAATAAGGAAGAAAAGCAGGAGAAAAAGAAAACCAAAATGGGTCATTGTAAAGTAAAACCGTGCTGCTTTAATGGTAGCCTTCTCTTTTACTTCTGTTAAAATCAACTGCCATGAAGTGAGACTCATAAGTTCCCAAAAGAAGAGAAATACAATTGCATTTGCACTTACAACAACGCCAAGCATAGAAAATATAAAAGTAAAGTAGTGAAGTTGATAGTGTGTTTTTCTCTCAATGTGGGGTAAATATCCACTTGAATAGAAGAGATTTGGAATTGCACCAAGCAGAATAAGTGTAACAAAAACAAGTGAAAGTGTATCAAATACAAACATTACCTTTTCTCCCCAATAACTAAGATTTTAAGAGACATTAGCATCAATGCCATCTCTATAAGAATACTCTGCCAATCAATTTCATGGGTAAAAATTCGGTAGCTGTAGAGAATGAAAAGCATAAGGTTAAATATCATAGCAGGGTATCGTGTCTGCTCAAAGTGTGCCAAACGATAGACCCAATAGCTTGTAATATTTACCCATCTTTTAATATTGTCATAGATAAAAACTTCAAAAAGTGGCTTAATTTTTACCTCATAACTTGCATCTGAAAATTTTGTCTCATGTCCTGCAAGGTTTTGTTTGCTTGTATGCTCCTCAGGCTTGTAGAGCCAATTAAAAAACCTTCTCATAACACCAGAAAAACCTGTTGCTGTGTACTGCGTTTTGGCAGAAGTTTTATAGCCACATGCCCAACTGCGATGTACTCTTGTTTTTACATTAAAAGCCTTGTAAGCAAAAAGTAAAAGTGAAGTAACCCCAACAAGTGCAGCAAAAAGAATAAGAGGAGAAACAACTCCACCATTGACACCAAGGGAGTGCATTTGTAGTGAACCATTTGGAAAGATTTGAGCATACACAGAGGTTTTTCCAAGTGATACCATTAAAGCATCGAAAAAGTGAAGATATTGTGGAGCAAAAAGCATAAGTGAGGCAACAAAAAGTGCCATCAAAATCATACCGCTTTGCATAAGAAAATTGACCTCTTTTGCATGTTTTGCATTAGTGCTTCTATGCAGTCCTAAAAAGGTAATGCCATAGGCTTTTACAAATGTAGCAATAGCTAAACCACCCGTCATAGCAAGAGCAAAGAGGGCAAAAGGCAGAGCAAGTTTAAGTGTCATGGCATGTGCAATAGTGCTTGAGCTAAGAAGAGATTGAAATATCATCCACTCACTTAAAAAGCCATTGGTAGGAGGCAGTGCTGTAATACTCATCGCAGCAAAAAGGAAGGTAAACGCAGTAACAGGCATAGACTTAATCAGCCCACCAAATTTTTCTAAATCTTTTGTATGCGTTTGGTGCAAAATAGAACCTGCACCCATAAAAAGGAGTGATTTAAAGCCCATATGGTTAAAAACATGAAAAATAGCAGCGATAAAAGAGAATGTACTTAAAAGTGTAAGCCCCAAAGTATCAAAAATCATTCCCATTCCAAACGCAATAAGAATAATCCCTATATTTTCAATCGAAGAGTTTGCCAAAAGTGCTTTAATGTCTCGCTCTGCTAGGGCATATAAAATTCCCGTAAGTGCCGTTATGGAGCCAATAATAAGAATAAAAGTACCCCATTGCAACGGCCATGGATAAAGTACATCAAACAAAAAGCGAAACATTCCATAGATGGCAACTTTAAGCATAACGCCACTCATAAGTGCTGAAACTGGACTCGGTGCAGCAGGATGTGCATAAGGAAGCCAGACATGCACAGGTACAGCTCCAGCTTTGCTTAAAAATCCTAAAATCAAGAAGAAAAAGAGCATGGTCGGGTAAGTAAACGCAGCAGCTACTGTTTTCATCTGCGCAAAACTAATCTCTAAATCTCCATTGGTAACAATTAAAAAGAAAAGGAGTAGAAAGACAAAACCAAAGTGCGTCATAAGAAAATAGAAGCGTGCTGCGTTTATGGTACTCTTCTCTTTTGGCTCAGTTAAAATAAGCTGCCAAGAGCTTAAACTCATAATTTCCCAAAAGAAGAGGAAGACAAGTGCATTTGCACTGACAACGACACCAAGCATAGAAAAAATAAATGTAAAGTAGTGTAGTAAATAGTGAGTTTTTCTCTCAATATGTGGTAAATATCCGCCAGAATAGAAGAGATTTGGAATCGCTCCCAAAATAATGAGAGCGACAAATACTAAAGAGAGTGTATCAAACTGAAACATTTTTTTTAACAACTCCAGAAAAAATTTCTAATGGAGGGCTGTAAAATGGTAGGAAAGCAGTCCTGAATTATTTGATGCAATTATACTACAAACTCTCTTAGTTTCTGTTTAGCCTACTGTAATGTTTTTCACCTTTTTCGATGCTACTTTATCTAAAGTGATAGTTAGCCTACCATTTTCAAATTTTGCGCCAATTGAATCTCTGTCAATATTTTCAGAGAGTGCAAAACTTCTTGAGATAAGTCCATAATCAGACTCACACAAATAGTAATCATCCTCTTTGAGCTCATTTTTAAACTTCCTTAGGGCTGTAACAGTGAGGTAATCATCTTCAACCTTAATGTCAATGTCCTCTTTTTTCACACCTGGTAAATCTACTTCAATAACAAAAGTATCACTCGATTTTTTTGCAAGATTTGCAAAAGGCAGGTGAGATGCCAAGTTATTGAAACTATCTTTTATCACTCCAAGTCCGTTCTCAACTTTCTCTTCTACTTTTTGTACAGCATCTTTTGCAGTTTTAGTTACTTCCATCACACACCTCCTTATTGAATTTTAATTTTTTTCGTACTGTCTTTAATGACTTCTTGTTTTGGAATAGCAATCTCTAAGACACCATCTTCACTTGAAGCTTGAATCTTCTCGACATCTACATTTTCAGGGAGTGTAAAACTGCGTGAAAATTTTCCATACGCACTCTCTACTCTGTAGTAGTCATCTTCTTTCACCTCTTCAGAGGACTCCCTTTTACCTGAAATTGTAAGCACATTTTTATCTACACTTACATCCACATCTTCTTTTTTTACACCTGGAAGATCTATTTCAATATAGTAAGAATCACTTGCTTCTCGAGTATTTACGCTAGGCACAAAATCCATTATCTCTCTGGGCTCATCCGATGTCCGTGCTTCATTAAATGAATTTAATAGTTCGTTAAATATATCAAATCTTCTATTTTTATAAACTGGTTTATTGTATCTTGTTACTAACATCACAAACTCCTTTAACTTTTTTTATTTCTGAAATAATATAAAAAATTAGAAAGGAGTTTTGCTACTTTTGTTGCATTATATGGTGATTTTTTCTTTAAAGCCTACAATGTGTGCATCAAGACTAAGCCTGTTTTTCAATACTTCTTTAAAAACTTGTTGTGATTCAAGCTCACCATGCACTAAAAAGACCTTTTTAAGATTTTTTATTTTTGATACCCATGCTAAGATACCATCTTGATCTGCATGCGCTGAAAAACCGTTAATAGTGTGAATAGAAGATTTGACAACTATATCTTCTCCATACACATTGATCCATTTTGTACCCTCAACTATCTCTCGTCCCAAAGTTCCCTGCGCTTGAAATCCTACAAAAATGACTGCATTTCTTTTGTCCCAAATACGGTGCTTAAAATGATGCGTAATACGCCCACCATTACACATTCCACTTCCTGCTATAATAATTGCACGACTTTTTATATCGTTAATCCCTTTAGAAGCCTCTGGTGTTTCAGTATATATAAGTGAGTCAAAATTAAAGACTGTACCATTTTCTTGAACATTTTCTTGACATCTGTTTGTCAATTCTTGTGCATAACTTCTATAAACTTCAGTCGCTTTTGTTGCCATAGGAGAGTCTAAAAAGACCTTACATTTTGGAAGTTCACCACTTTCATGCATCGAACGAAGAAGGCATAAAAGCTCCTGCGTTCGCTCAATAGCAAAAGAGGGAATCAACACATTTCCCCTATTTTCAAGGGTATTTATCACTACATTTTTAAACTCTTTTATGGTCATGTCTATTGATTGGTGTTCTCTGTTGCCATAAGTTGTCTCTACATATAAGCTTTGTGAATCATCACATTTGTCAAGATTTGGCATTACAAGACCATTATCATTGCCAATATCACCAGAAAATACAATAGTATGAGAGTCACTGTTTTCCATATAAGAGAGTTCAATAAACGCAGAGCCTAAGATATGTCCAGCATTACGATAGACAAAACTTATTCCTTCACAGAGTTCATAGTATTTATCATACTCAGGGTTTGTCCACTCAAGAGCTGAAAAAGTTTTATCGACATCAAGTGGTTCATAGAGTGGCTTGGAAAGTTTATGTTCTTTGCCTTGTCTCTCTGCCTTTTTAAAGCGTGTTTGAAAATCTTCATTCATTATTTTGGCAGAATCCATCAAAATAATCTGTGCCAAATCCATCGTCGCGGCAGTTGCGTAAATTTTTCCCTTAAAACCCTCTTTTACAAGTTTAGGAATACGCCCTGTATGGTCAAGATGTGCATGCGTTACAAGCAAATAATCTATATCTTTAGGATCAAAATAGAAAGCTTCAGAATTTTTTTCTTCATCTTCACCCTGAAACATTCCACAATCTATCATTATCTTCACACCACCTACTTCAAATAGATGACACGAACCTGTTACCTCTTTAGTCGCTCCATACGAGTGTACTGTTGCCATAATAATTCCTCATAAAATAAAATTTTGTTACCTTACGGCTATTATACGCCTAAAGTTCTTAAATATTATTTTTTAGGGATGAACTCCAAAACCGTTGCGTTTATGCAAAAGCGTCTACATCTGTTGGTATTCCTTTATCAGGTTCACCCAGATAAAATCCTTGCACACGTTCAATATCAAGTAATTTAACTTTTTCAAATACCGCTTGATTATGGACAAATTCCGCAATTGTAATAAGATTCAATTTTTTAGCAAAATCTACAATCGTCTCAACAACAATCTGAGCATTTATATCTGTTTCAAGATTTTTAATAAGACTTCCGTCAATCTTAATATAATCAATATCAAGTTTTAAAATATGTTCAAAATTGGAATACCCTGAGCCAAAATCATCTATGGAAATTTTACATCCAAGTTGCTTCATGCTCAATATAAATGATGAAACCTCAACATAATTATTAATACCCTCTGTTTCAAGAATTTCAAATACAATTTTGTTATTTACATTATGTTTTTTAATACATTTTTGAATATAGTTCACCATATCTACATCAAGAATATCATTAATAGAAAGATTCACGGAAAAAGTTGTATCTCTATGTTCAAAATATTGACAACTTTTTTCAAGCATTATTTGGGTCAACTGAGGATAGAGCTTACTCTTTTGTGCAATTGTCAAAAATTTATACGGGCTTATAACCGAACCATCGGTATCTATGAGACGGATTAAGCACTCATAACTTACAGCTTTTTGTGTTGTAGCATCAAATATAGGCTGAAAATAAGGCACTATTCTATCGTCATTAATGGCACTTTTAATTTTTTGCACCCACTCCATATTTTCTTTATACTGTTTTTTTACATTAAATTTTTTATCATAAAGTAAAAAATATTTTTTATGTTCTTTTGCAAGTTTAAGAGCAATATCCGCCTTTTCAAGCATCTCATTTGAATCCATAGTAGCACCTATAGTAACCCTAATAAAAATTTCACTATGCTCATACTCAAAAACCATTTTTTCAATCTCTTTTGTCAAATTATTGATGACTCTCATAAAACTTTTCTCTGAAGGCTTATGTTGAAAAAATACCGCAAATTCATCACCAGAGAGACGACTAAGCATAATCTCTTTTTCATTTTTAAGCAAATATTGTAACTCTTTTGCAAACTCAATTAAAATATAATCACCAACACTCTGCCCGTAAAAATCATTAATCTCTTTAAAGTCATCAATATTTAAAATTAATAATGCCCTATCGTTCTTTGAATTTGCAATATCATTAAAAAGCTTTCTTCTATTTGGCAACTGTGTTAAATCATCTATAAACAATTGCTTTCGTAACTCCACTGTTTTACTATCTACTTCTTTTTCCAAATATGCATTAATATCTTTTTGTTTACTTGCAAAATCAAATATTTTTTCCTGCATTTCATTCAATGCAGACAATATAAGCGAAATTTCATTATCCTCTTTCATCGGTTTTATTTGAAGCTTTTTCTCTGGTGAAAAATCTTGTAATAGTCGGGCAATTTTTCTTAAAGGTTTCAGTATATTTTTAATATATATACTCAGCAACGCAGATATAATAAAAAGGATAATAAGCATAATCATAAGTAGTTTCGTGTATTTGGATACAAGCTGTTCATAATTATGATTTGAATAATTCAATACAATAGTCCCTATTTTCTTTTTTGAATTAGGCTGAAGAATATTATGTGTAATCACGAAAAGGCTTTTAGATTTATTTTTGGATTTTACTTCATAAATAGGTTTGTTATTTTTAAGAATTTCAACAGATAGAATATCTTTATTTTTTATCAACTCTTTCACAATAGATTTCATTTTACCTTGCATACCAAGATAAATATCTACCGCAACTAAAGGCTCTATAGTTTTTACTATTAGTTTTGCTTTTTGAAGTTCAACATTATAAAATGCCTTTTTATTAATTGTTTCAAATGAAAGAAAAATTCCGATAATAATCACAACAGAAGTAAGAATAATAGAACTTATAATCTTAAATGATAACGACTCAAATTTTCTTTTTTGCATATAACAACCCTATTTTTTAAACTATTTTATCATAATTATGAAATCAAATACTATTTTTACCTATAAACCGAACCATCGAAAGCAAGGAATCAACAAAATCAATATTATTTGTATGTAGATACTCTTTGTTAAGATAAAGTATTGTTGAATTTTCTATAATAAGTGAAAATAATAAATCATATTTTAAATTATTTATATCATATGAAAAGCTAATTATTCCCTTCTGACGAGCTATATTAGCAGCTTTTTTAATATTCTCTGTTGATGATTTTAAAACATAAAGAGCAGATGCTTCCGTATTTACAGAGAGCTGAGAGAATTTAACTAAATCAACCGCATAAGGGTATCCATTCATATACTTTTTAAAAGTATTCTCTATATACTCTTTTACATCTAATGCAGTCTCATAATCTCTTTCATCATATACAATAGTATAAATTATTTTATTATCAATAAGTTTATTTTTTATTTTCTTATCCATAAGCATTATTTTTGGAAAAATTGAGGAGTCTGCCTTTAACAATAAACTATCATAGTTATATCCAAAAAGAGATTGAACAAATAAAATAAAAAATAAAAATATGCGTATCATCTAAAAACTCTTTTTAAACGCAATTAAAAAAGTTCTACGCTCTTGTGTATAATCATTTTCATAGGTATTTTGAGGAGATGGATACCTAACATCAGCATTAAAAATATTTTTGACACTTACATTCACAGTGTAATTATACTGAGTACTCTTATAATTCAATGCTGTGTCAAGTGTTGTATAAGCCTTTACTCTTGGACGTAAATCTGTTTGCATTCTCTCTTTTGAACCAACATATTTTAATGTTGTACCCAAAGAAAAAGCATTACTAAAATAGTAAATATAATATCCTTTTGCCAAATGATGCGCAACATTTGGTAGGCTACTGTTCTTACTGGTACCATCAACCGTATAGCTTCCATCTAAATATGTATAGTTTGCATAGAGTTCATCGTTAGGCAAGATATGTCCTTTGTATTCGAGTTCTATACCGTAAATATCTGTTTTTGCCGCATTCCTGTATGCAGGATTAGAAGCAGAATTGTATATTTGATTTTTATTTATAAGATAAAACAGATTACTCTGCAAATAAGAATCGCTTGTAAAGTTTCGTATATATGCAAGTTCATACGAAGTTACTTTTTCCGGTTCCAAATCCGTACTACCTACTCTTGAATGATTGTTCTTTGTAAACATCTCTTGCCAAGAAGGATTTCTATGTGAGGTGCTGTATATGGCTTTAAATATATTGTTAAAATCTTGACGATAAACAAGAGAAATTCTCGGTTCAAACCCTGCATCTTTATAGCTTGTCTGCTCATAGTTCACTCCATATAAAGCACTCAGTTTCTCATTTACATCGTAACTATCCTGTAATGAAAAAGTATCAACATTACGATATGCATCTTTGTCAAAGAATGGCAGCGTATTTGTATAATCAACCAAAGTAGCATCACCTGTCGTTAAATTTGAGAGTTTAGATTTCATATCAATAGTCTTTTCTTGAGTTACTCTATAACCAAATACAATATGGTGATTGCTAACTCCGTCATATGTCAAGTAGGTAGATTGATACATTACTCTCTGCTTCGCGTAATGTTCACCATATCCACCATTGGTAAAGACCACACCATTCAAACTTGCATTATCGGGCATTAACTTTGCTTTTGAATCAAAAGCATCATATTTGACGCCTGCTTTTATATCTATATGTACATCATTTATTTTTCTTGCATATCCTAACTCTGCATAGTAGCTAGGCAGTTTTATTCTGTCACTTTTTTGTGGCAAGGCAAAGTTAATACCATAAGCGCTTCCCTGTTTATACTGCAACAGGCGGGCTTTCAGTGAAAACTCTTGATACTTCAGGTTTATTCCGAGTGAATACTCATCAAGCCATAGAGGAGCATCACCCGATTGAGACAAACCTACATTAGCTGGACCTAGAGAGCCTTGGGAGACTCCATCAGGACCAGACGATATATTTTTATTATCTTTTTGGTAGTAAAAATCTATATGCCCTTTGAGTTTTTGTATTTTAAAGTTTTTCACAAAACCACCCATTCCATAATCATAGGAACCATACTTAAAAACCACTTTATTATTAGACTCAAAACCTTTAAAATCTTCAGCATAGGTTACAACATTGATAGAACCGGCATACGCGTTGATGCCATCCACTTTACTGCCAGGACCTCTAATAACCTCTATACGCTTAATCATATCTATCGGCATAGACAAATATTCAGAGTAGGCATCAAAGAAAAGATTATTAACAACTACGCCGTCTATTAAAAGTTTAGACTGCCCATAAGCAAAAGGATTTGAGCCTCTAAAGATAGGCGTTTGATTGTTAAAATTATCTGTAGCCATATCTACACCGGGAACTAGCATCAACGCTTCTTTGAGGTTAGATACTCCAAGTTTTTCAAGCTCTTTACTCTTAAATACCGAGATGATGTACGGCTGATAATGTTCGTTTTGTTTTGTCTGTGTCGCTATAGTATTGAATTCTTTCATATCACTAAAGAGAGAAGCACGTAAATCATCTGCTTGAAGATGCAGAGTTGTTAGACACGCTAATAAAAAACAATTGATTTTATATTTCATATTTTTTTCTGTTTCCATAGTTTTATCAATTCTTGGTTCGCTTTACCCAGTTCTTCTGTATATAATATACATGGATAGCGTAAACCAATATTTTCATCGTGATGAATCGCTCCGATTGGATGATATGGCATTTTATAAATTTTCAATAATCTTAAAAAACTCTCCTCGAGATAACCGTAAGTATACTCTATACCTTCTTGCATCATTTTTATATACATGAATTCTTTCACTGCCTGTATGATGATTTTAGTATTTTTTATACTTCTATATTTCTTATCTACAAAGATTCTTGACATTTCACCCAATTTATCTCGCTCGAACATGCTATTATCAAATTGTGTACTGTTTTCTGTTGGATACCCTACCGGCGAGTGATATATAAGCCGCACTGTTGCGCATATCTCCTTTTCTTCATCTAAAGCTGCAAAATGTATCGCATACTGGTCATATTTATCATGTTCTTTGGCATTCGTAATACCCACTTTTTTTACATATCCAGGATATGTCTCCATCAGTATTTTATATCTGAATGCAAAAACTTTTTCTAACAACTCTTTATTAGTAACTTCTAAAAATGTAAAATTAATCATTTCTCATTATAACATTTTATTTTTGAAATAGACTTTCCTTGATGACATCCGCCACACGAAAGGAGTTCGCATAAATCGTCCAAGTATAGGGCACACTTCCTCCTGTTGGCATAAAAGATGCATCGCTTACATAAAGATTTTCCAAATCATGTGCTTTACAATTTTTGTCTAGTACAGATGTTTTTGCATCCTCTCCGAAACGGCAGCCACCTGCGACAAGGTTTGGAGGCGGTGAAGCAGAGATAGAATAGTCTATCTCTTCACAGCCTAACTCTTCAAGCACTCTCACCGCTTTTTTTGCCAAATACTCACCAACTTTTAGATCTTGTGGATGTCCATAAAGATTTATCACACCCACCGATACGCCGTACTTATCTTTGACCTTTTCATCCACGCCTACAAAACATTTGTCTGTCGGTAGCCAGTCGTTGAAGACTTCAAAAGTGAGCACTCTTGAAGTGGTCATGCGTTTATGAATGTTTTTTGCAAGCTGCTCTCCCCAAAGCAGATTGCCATCACTGTCGTAAACCTCCTGCATCACACGGGGAATAATGTTTTGATGTTCAAACAAAAAGTCGATTGTCCCACCCTTGTACTTTTTTCCATCTTGGCTAAACTCATACCAATCCTGTAAAGAGCGGTTAAAAAAGAGTCCTGGCTGCATCAACTCCTCTTGCTGTTCTCTGCTCAGTTTTTCAAACACAAAGCGTCCACTACCACTGCCGCCTGCAGAGAAGATAAGATTTTTCCCTACCTCCCCACTTGAGTTTGCCAAACCATTTGGGAAGTGTTCGTTTTTAGAGTTGAGTAACAGCCGTGAGCTCTCTATTGCCTGTGCGGCAAGTACAAATATCTTTGCCTCAACAGAGTGCCTTACACCATGTTTTGTGTAGTAGTATGCCTGTGTGACTCGTTTTTCATCACTCTCAAGTTTATAGACAAAGGCATCAGTAATTATCTTCGCTTGACACTTCTGCAGCAGTGCCGCGCGCCCGCTTCCCTTCGCACCACTTGCACAGCCATATGAGCCGCAAAAATTGGAGTAAAAACACCCCTTTCGGTTGAGGGCATCTTCTGAGAGAATTGCGCGGGGAGTTGGCATCACATCATAGCCGAGTGCCTTACAGGCTTTGTCATACCATTTTGTAGCACCATTTGTTTGCAAAGGAGCGTAAGGAAAATCTGCAGTAGAACGCGGTTCTTGAAATGTATGCTCGACCACTTTTCCACTCACACCCACAACCTGCTCAACTTTTGTATAGTAAGGCTCTAGCTCTTCATAACTCAGCGGCCAATCAACCACATTGGCACCTTTAATTTCACCATAGACACTTTTGAGGCGAAAATCATTTGGCTTCATCCTGTGAAAATACCCACTCATTAGGTTTGAAGAACCACCAACCATCGAACCGTTCCAAAAATTCCAGCCAGATTCTGCACCGTCATAACGCGTGAAAGTGCCATCTTCGTTGTACTCATTGATGATGTGTTTTTGCTCCCAAAGTGGTGGGGTGAACATATCACGACGGCATACCGCAAGTTCATCTTTGTTAAAATCACTCTCAGTATAATCCTTGCCTTTTTCTAGGACAACAACACTAAAACCTGCATTTGCAAGCTCATAAGCGATGGGAGAGGCACCTGCACCACTGCCAATAATACATACATCAACCATTATAAAAATGCCTTTTTCGGACGAGGTTCGCCCCCGCTAAACGCAAGCCATTTCCAGCCTGCTTCTTTGTTATTTCCGCCATAAATGGGGTCACCCAACATTGCTTCAAACATATAGCCCATAATGTTATACAAAAAACTTTCGCCCCACTCTGTTTTTGCGATGCTTCTCAGTACTGCTTGACGCTCTAAGCTAGAGAGTTTTACATAAGTATTCTTCTGCATTTTTATCGCCTCTTCATTAAGCCACTTGATACCATTTTTTATAAATACTTTATCTGATTTTGAAATGCGCGAGTGGTGAAAAACTATATGCATATAGGGAGCAGTTATAATATTTAACTCAGCAGCTTTAG
>NZ_JALUKE010000025.1 GCF_027056685.1 Sulfurimonas sp. | reverse complement strand
CAGCACTTTGAGAAACTGCAGGAATAAGATAATCTGCTTCTATAGTATAAGATTCACCCTCAATTTTTACAAGTTGCGCACGACCACCATTTGGATCAGGAACAAGCTCAAACTTATCAATTAAAAGCTCTCTTAAAATATCATCGTCATCAGTAGTAATTTTATTTACAGCTGAGTGAAAAAGAAACTCTACACCCTCTTCAACAGCTTCGTGATACTCTTCATAAGTTGTATTGCGAATGATAGTCTTCTCATCACGACGATAAATCATATAGACTTTTTTTGCACCTGCTCGAATGGAACAACGCACAACATCCATAGATGTAAATCCACCACCAACACAGACAACTGTTTTACCAGTTAAGTCCACAAAATCAGTTGGAAGCATCTGCTGTTCTTGTACCTCTTTTGGTGTTTTGATGTCAAATTTCTCATACAAGTTTACCCAGTCAAGAAAATCAATTGCACCCCAATACCCTTTTATCTCTTCTCTCTCATTTTCACAACGAACTTTTTTAGAAATACGCGTACCAGAAGCTATCATTGTTGCATCATACTCTTTTTCAAAGCGACGCATATCTTCATCACTCACTTTATAATTTGTAATGAAATTCACACCCATATCGCGTACACACTCAATATCTTGCATATATTTATCCCAAGGCATACGATACTCAGGAACACCAACAGTTACCTCACCACCAAGAACAGGAAGTTCTTCATAAACATCTACTTCAACACCATCTGCACAGAGATAATATGCTGTAGTAAGTCCAGCAGGACCAGCACCAACAACAGCTACTTTTTTGCCATTTGCAGGTTTCTTTTCCATCGGATGAAAAAAGTCATAACCATGATCAGTCTCCCAATCAGCGCCAAGACGCTTGAGTGACATAATAGAGATAGGCTCATCTAAATTTGTACGGCGACATGCATCCTCACATGGATGTGGACAGACACGACCACAAACATGTGCTAGTGGCATAGTTTGACGAGTAGCCTCTAGGGAATCATCAAAGCGTAAATCTCTTACACCTTCAATATAACCAGGAATATCAACATGTGATGGACAAGCATCTGTACATGGTGCCGTTATTTTTGCAATATAAGCTACACTTTCATCATAATGAATAGATTTTTTCTTCTCATTAATACACTCTAAAAAAGTATCTTCAAAATGCTCCATTAAATCTAAAATAGGATTTGGAACGGTTTTTCCAATTTCACATTTAGAAGTAACCTGCATACTTTTTCCAATCTCTTTTAGGTGATCCAAATCAGAAATTTCACCCTCACCACGAGCAATTTTATCGAGTACATCATATAAAATACGTCCACCCCAACGACCAGGGGCACAACGACCACACGCTTCAGAATAGACCTGATACTGTGCCGCATACTCCATAGCCAAACGAATAACATCTACATTCTCATGAAACAGTGCAACACCATCCCAACCTATAAAGGCTTTTGAGTCTCTATGATCATCATATTGTGCTGGTAGATTATAAGCTGACTCTTCCCACTCTTCTTCTGGCTTGCCTATATTATTTATAGACTCCCCATTCCAAGTAGAAAAATATACTTTACTCAAAACAGATTCCTATTTTTTAACAACGATAGTCCAATCGACTTCGTTAAATTTTAGTGAGTTATACAGTTCATACCCACACTTTTTTACCAAATCAGCAGAACGCTGAATTGGAGTAAAATCGCCTATTTCAAAAAGAAAAATCAATGTTTCATTCTCTTTATGCTTTTCACCTAAAATCTCTTTCATACGAGGTTCAAAATCATCTTTTAAGTGTCTTAAATCATATCGCTTCATTTTATATCCCCATTATTTCTTTGGCTTCGCACGAAAACTTTTTCATCCAAAGTTACTTCACTTAAAAAAGCAAAGCTCTTTGCTTTTCTTAAGTTAATCATCTGTCAACCTCACCGAATACGATATTTGTAGTACCAATAATAGATACAACATCTGGAATATAGTGACCAGGTAGAAGGTCAGTTAAAATCCCTGTATGCCAGAATGATGGCGCACGAAGTTTCAATCTATACGGATATGGTCCACCTTGAGAGTTAATGTAGAATCCAAGCTCACCTTTTGGTGATTCAGTAGCCACATAAACTTCACCAACTGGTGGTCGCATCCCTTGTGTTACAAGTACAAAATGTTGCATCAAAGAGTAGTTTTGTGTCATGATGTCGAGTTTTGGTGCTGAAATATATTTTGGAGCATGTGCCATAAGCTCTGTCTGTCCATCTTTTTCACATTTTTCATACATCTCTATACATTGGTAAAGAATTTTTGCAGATTCACGCATCTCTTCCATATAAACACGGTAACGCGCAAAGTTATCACCTTTATCTGAAAAAGGTACATTAAATTCTACTTCATCATACAACTCATACGGTTCTTCTTTACGAATATCCCAAGCAACACCAGAAGCTCTAAGCATTGGACCTGTACAGCCCCATGAGAGTGCCATTTCAGTTGAGATAGTTCCAACCTCTTCCATTCTCATAAGCCAAATACGGTTAGAATCTAGTAAATCTTCATAATCTTTAATATTTTGAGGAAGTTTATTTAAAAATACTCTTAATTGGTGTAAGAAACTGTCTTGAATATCTAGTGGAACACCACCAATACGAATAGCAGCATGCGTCAAACGCGCACCACAATAACCTTCAATAATATCCATAAGATATTCTCTTTCACGGAATGCGAAAAGGAAAACTGTCATAGCACCAATATCTAATGCTGTCGTTGCTAACCAGAAAAGATGAGACATCAAACGGTTAATCTCTAAAAGAAGCATACGAATAACTTTTGCACGACGAGGAACTTCAAGCCCAATGAGTTTTTCAACTGCAAGAGCAAACCCATAGTTGTTTGAAGATGAAGCAATATAATCCATACGGTCAGTTGTAGGCATAAACTCGTTATAAATCATATTTTCAGCCATCTTCTCCATACCACGGTGAAGATACCCTACATCTGGATGTGCTTTTACAATCTGTTCTTGTTGCAAATGCAACATTAAACGCAGTTGACCGTGAGCAGATGGATGTTGTGGACCGAAGTTGAGTACCAGTTCATTGTCATCTCTGTCAAATGTTATATTTTCAAAAAATGGTGTTAATCTATTTTTTACTTGTGCCATATTTTATACCACCCTATCTTTGTGGATCATCAATTACTTTTGATGACTCTTTATCTAATTTTGTAACCATAAATACGCCACCCTCTTCTTGATAAGATTCAACATGAGGCTCTTCATCACCTGTAATCTCAGTACCTTTTGGAACTTCAAATCCAAGACGAGAAAAACGCTCAGAATCATATCTATCAACACGAGCAGTATCACGAAGCTCAGGCCCAATAATGTCACGAGCCTCTTTTCCATAAATTTTATCTACTTCATACCATGCAGCAAACTCATCCCCCTCTAAAGGATATGTTTTTAAGAGTGGATGTCCCTGCCAGTCGTATGGCATCAAAATACGCTTCATAAATGGATGATTATTTGCTTCAATTCCAAACATATCAAACATTTCACGCTCAGACCAATCTGCACTTCTAAAGAGTTTTTCTACAGAGTCAACAGCTTGACCATTCTCAATAAAATACTTCACACGAATACGCTTGCGTTTAGTCATACTAAGCATTTGGTAAAAGATTTCAAAAGTATTATCTTTTGCGAGCCAATCAATGGCACTCATCTCTGAGAGTTGTGTATATGCTAATTCATCTCTCATTAACTCTAAAACACCATATATGTCGTGAGCATTAATGTACACAACCATTTGCTCTACTTGAATATATGCATCTTTTACTTCAAACTTCGCTTTTATAGCCTCTAAATCACTTGCAAAAACTGCATCTGTATCCACAGCAGATTTTGGCACTTGTGGTGCAACATAAAATCTGTCAGTATAGTAAGCTTTTGCTTGTACATTCTCTTTAGGTTTATACGCTCTCATATTACATTAACCTTTTAGCTTTTTGTGCATTGCCTGCTTTGTTAGCACGAATCTTTTTTTGTAACAACATTACACCATACTGAAGTGTTTCAGGACGCGGTGCACAACCAGGAAGATACAAATCAACAGGAATAATTCTATCAACACCTTGAACAGTTGCATAAGTATTAAACATACCACCAGTATTTGCACATGAACCCATAGAAATAACCCATCTTGGCTCTGTCATTTGGTCATACAGACGCTTGATAAACTCAGAGTGTTTTTTTGTAAGCGTTCCCGCAACAATCATTACATCTGATTGACGAGGAGAAGCTCTAAAAATAGTACCAAAACGGTCAAAGTCATATCTTGATGCACCCGCTGCCATCATCTCAATACCACAACAAGCAAGACCATAAGTCATAGCCCAAAGGGAGTTTGAACGCCCCCAGTTTACAATTTTATCAACACTTGTAAGTGCTATTGGTAAACCAGCATCTTGTGTATAATTTACTTTATGTTGTGCCATTCTAATGCTCCTTTTTTCCATGCATATACAAAACCAATTGCTAAGAGAACTATGAAAGTTATCATCTCAACAAAACCAAACCAGCCAAGAACTTTAAAATCTACTGCCCATGGGAACATAAATACGATTTCAACATCAAATAACAAAAATAGCAGTGCAAACAGATAAAACTGTGGTGACACTCTATTTGGCTGTTTTGTGATTTCTGGTCCACATTCATAAACTGAAAGTTTAATCTTTTCACTATCTTTGCGTGCAAGCGCACGACTCGCTAGTCTAGCCACTACAGTCGTTGTAATGAATGCACCAAATGTTATAACAAACAGTACAAAGACCCCAAAATACGGATTTGCAGTGTTAATATGCTCCATATAAACCTACCTTTTTAAATTAAAAGTTGTATTTCTAACCCATACTTCATTAGAAAAAACAGTTGTTTTACTATATCTAAAAGAGTATTAAAAAAAGTTGTGATTGAGGAAAAAGACGAAAATGATGTCACTTAATGCAACATCATTGAGATAAAATATCCCTTTTATTTAGTGTATAAGATCACTTATTTAAAAAGCCCATAGACTTTTCACTATCGAAGTTTGCATCTCTCTCTTTTCTAATTTCATCTATAAAATCTTTTAGCATAAACAGAGGTTTTTCTCTTACAGCAACTTTGTAAGCTGTGTTTTTAATAATGAGGTTTATCTGTCCACCTGTAAGGGAGTATTCTGCAAGTTTTGCTTTATCAAAACCATCTTCATAAGGAGCATCTTTTGGAAGCATTTTTTCCCAAAGTTCTAATCTCTGCTCTTTATTTGGCTTTTTAAACTCTATTTTATAGTTAAATCTTCTTGAAAATGCTTTATCTATATTTTCAAGTAAATTCGTGGTTGCTATAAGCATCCCATTAAAGTTTTCTATCTGCTCTAAAAAGATGTTTTGCATCTGATTGTGCATCTGGTCTGAACCAGTAATATTCCCACTACTTCTTGCACCTAAAAACTGGTCTGCCTCATTAAGTAGTAAAATTGGTTCTGTCTTAGTTTTAGCACTCAAATCATAAAAAGTATCGAAAATCTTACGCACATTTTTTTCACTCTCTCCCACATACATTGAGAGAATTTTAGAACAGTCAAACGCAAGAACTTGTCGTTTGAGAGATTTTGCAAGTGAATAAGCAGTCATTGTTTTTCCCGTTCCTGCTGCACCATAAAAGATAATACGCGCATCAATACCACTTTTTTTATCTTTTATGCCCCATTTGACAAGACGAGAGACAACATCTTTATCCACCTGTTTCATTAAG
>NZ_JALUKE010000024.1 GCF_027056685.1 Sulfurimonas sp. | reverse complement strand
AGGTATAAGCGATGGAAGCTGCACCATTTTCTATAGCAAGGTCAACCATCTTTTGTGGCGAAATATCTACGCTTGTATCGACCGAGTGTTCTTGTGATATTTGCCAGTTTTGGCAAAATGGACACTTGAAGTTACACCCGACTGTTCCAAGTGAAAGTGCCGATGTTCCGGGCAACAGATGATACATAGGCTTTTTCTCGACAGGATCAAGATTGAGCGCACTCGGATGTCCGTAGACAAGTGTTTTAAGTGCACCGTTTTCATTTTTATTGACTCCGCAAATTCCAACTTGTCCCTCTTTGAGTTGGCAGAAGTGCTGGCAGAGCATACAGATGATTTTATTTGATTTTTCTAAATTTTTATAGTAGTTCATATTAGTCCTTTGTAGTCATAACTATTTATAGTTAGAGACTCAAGTTGTTGTGATTTTACTGAAATTATTAAAAAAAGTCAAATATTTGTTACAAATAGTAACCTTATGAATTTTTTCTAGTGAAATAAAACTGATACAGGATTAAAGATTTTTTGATACTATTGCACATATCAAAATAGTAGGATTGAAATTGAAAAAAATTGTATGTGTATTGATACTTGTGTTGACAGCTGGACTCTTTTCAGCTTGTTCAAAAGTAAACGATGAAGATTTGAAAAAGGCTCATGAGGCAGTTGAAGCAGGTGCTATCATTGTTGATGTACGAACACCACAAGAATATAAACAAAAACATATTGATGGTGCTATAAATCTCCCTATTGAAGAGATTATGCAAGGGCATTTGAAAAAACTCCCAAAAAATAAAGAGATAGTCGTTTATTGTAGAACAGGCAACCGCAGTAATACGAGTGCAAAAGTTTTACGAGAAAAGGGCTGGAGTGTATATGATGTAGCTACACAAGCTGATTGGGAAAGAAAAATAAAAGAGTAAAAAATCTATTTTACAAACTTTTATTATTAATTTCTACTAAGCTATTTTTTCTTTGCCGTTTTATATTTTCTATTAAATATCTCACCACGGATATAACGACCATATATAAGCTCAAACATAACAGATATCATAATAAATGTAATAAAAATAATAACGGCATGTGGATTTGATGTATATGTATGAAAAAGAAGTGTTCCTAGTGCTACAAAAGTTAAAAATGAGGAAAGCATAAGAATAATTTTAGCAGCGTCAATCTCTTTGGCAAGTCTATATGCACTGATATTTACAAGAAAAAAGATGAGTAAAAAGCCTGCACTTCCTATGATGGCAATCTCTGTGAGGTCGATGCTATTTGCAAGGAGCACACTAAAAAGTGTTGTATATAAAACCCCACGAAATGGGACACCACTGCGTTTATCTTCTACCATCAAAGTTCGTGGAAGTTTACCATCTTTGGCGATGATATAGCCAAGCCTTGCATTCCCATAAATAGTTGCGTTTATGGCTGAAAATGTAGAGAGTAGGGCAGCAAAGGAGACAAGTACAAATCCTGTGTGTCCAAGAGAGGGTTGTGCGGCAGCTGCAAGCGCATAATCTTTTGCTTTCATAAGTACATCTTCACTTACACAACCTACAGTAATAATTGAAATAAGTACATAGAGTGCTATAACAATAATAACTGAAGCATAAAATGCACGAGGGAGGTTTTTGTCGGGATTTTTAATGTCCTCTGCAGAATTGGCAATAAGCTCAAAACCTTCATAGGCTACAAATATTATCATCCCTGCTACAACGATGGAGAGTGGAGATGCCCAGTGTTGTGGTGCTATTCGCTGAGGCTCTACAAACGACGCTCCAGCGACAATAACCAGAACAAGTAGTGAAACTTTTATGACAACAATGACTGTTTCACTCTTACCTACAAAAGAGGCACTCACAAGATTGATGATGGCAGGAAAGATGATGGCAGCCGTGATAAGACCATGGTGCAAAAGTGAAGAGGGGTGCTTGAAAAAAGTTTCTCCATACGATGCAAACGCAGTAGCATAGAGTGAAATGGTGACCAAGTAACTTAGCCAAAGCATCAGGTTTACAGAACCAGAGAGGATATTGTCACCAAATGCTTTGTCAATGAAAGTGACCGTACCACCCTCACTTTGAAATGTAACAGAGAGTTTGGCATAGGAGTAAGCTGTCAAAAGTGCTATGAGCCCACCAAGACCAAACGCAACTGCTGTTGCACCGTGTGCCAAAGAGACTGCTTCACCCAAAACAGCGAAAATTCCGCCACCAACCATACCACCGATGCCAATGGAAATTGCACCTAAAAGTCCTATACTTCTCATATTTCTCCTATTTCACTACTTGAATGACTGCGTTTAGATTTGTACTCTTTATAAAACATTTTCTAAGGGTACAGACCAAATAGTCACTATAATCCTCTTGCAATGTCATAAGATAAGGGTAGTGTACTTCTCTGATTTTTTTCATATTGTTTACAAGGTTTTTTTTGTTACTTTTAAGTACAAATACCCCTCTTTTTTGCATCAGATAATCATCTGCAAGTGCTGGAACTTTAGCAAGTTTTCTCTTTAATGTTGCTTCATTTGCTTTTATGCTCTTGTGTGCAAGTTTTTCATAGCGAAATGACTCTTTTAAAGCGGAGAGTTTTATGATGTCTTCTATGATTTTTGAAAGTGCGGAGGTGTAGTATTTGTCATTCAAGTCTGCTTTTACTCCTAAATCTTCACTCAAGTACCATATACCATCTCTATAAAACTTCCCTTTGGCTTGACTTAAAAGATACTCGGCTTCTGTAAGTCGCTGTTCATTATAATTGCTCTCATAAGAGGCTATAAGTGCGCCGATAAAGAAAGAATAATCTTCTAGTAAGCCTTTTTGTTTTGGTTTATGGTTTGGTATAGTTTGATGATAAAGTTCTCGCTCAGGTAGCATCAAGTGCTCTAAAGCCTCTAAGCTTTTATTTGCCTCTTTAGCATATTTCTTATTTATATACGCAGCTTTATAGAGTGCTTCTATCATCATACTGTTCCATGCTGTATTTATCTTTTTATCTATAAAAGGGTAGGTTTTATTCTTGCGGATTTTTTGCAATGCTTTTTGAAATGCGTAAAATCCTTCTGGGCGATTTTGTGTCTCAAAATTGATATGAATCTTGTTATGAAAATTTCCCTCATAACTAAAAGCGATAGCATCTTTAATTTCAGTTGCATGAGGATTATGCTCTAACGCTTTGTCTATCTCTTTTTTTGTAAAAGTAAAATATCCGCCTTCTTCGCCCATGCTGTCGGCATCACTGGCACTGAAGTAGAGATCGTGGCTTTTAAATCTCTTCTCTACCATCTGGATTGTTTCAACAACAACATCTCTGTAGAGTTCTTTTGTACTCAGAGCATACCCTCTTACATACAGAGGAATTAATTCCGCCTGATTATAGAGCATCTTTTCAAAATGGGGAATTTCCCATGCTGCATCGGTTGTGTAGCGAAAAAATCCTCCCTCGGCATGGTCATACAGTCCACGCAACACCATCACATCGAGCATTGCAAAATAATCTCTTTTAAGCTCTTTATCATGAGAGAGTTCTGCTAAATTGCCAAGAAGCTTCAATTTTGCTGCCTCTGGAAATTTTTTTCCTCTTCCAAAACCCTCATAAATAGGCTCATATTCCTTTTTCATGGAATTAACCATACTTTTTAAGGAGAGAGTGTTCTTTGATTTTTCTTTTTTCGTTTGTAAGTTTTTTGCATTTGCAATGGTAAAAATTTCTTTAGCAAGAGTCTGTTTATCTTCATAGAGACGATGCAGACGCTCTAAAAGTGTATTAAACCCCTCTGCATAACTTTCACGGTGTGGGGGTATATATGTGGTAATGTAAAAGACTTTTTTTTGTGGTGTCATAAAAACACTTAAAGGCCATCCACCCACATGCTTTTTATAATTTTTATAGATATTTTGGTAGTAAATATCTAACTGAGGCATCTCCTCTTTATCTACTTTGATGGAAATAAAGTATTTATTTAAAAGTCCTGCAATTTTTTTATTTACAAAGGATTCTTTCTCCATCACATGACACCAATGACAAGTAGAATATCCAATAGAGAGAAAAATAGGTCTATTTTCTCTCTTTGCCTTTGCAAATGCACGAGCAGACCAAGGCATCCAATTTACAGGATTTGTTGCGTGTTGGAGTAGGTAAGGAGAGGTCTCTTTTGCAAGTTCGTTTGCATTTAGGATGGGAAAATAGAGAACAAACAAAAGTAATAAAATTTTCAAGGCTTACTCCTTATGTAAAATAACTTCACTAAAATGTGGATTTGCTACAGATACTTTTAGCTTTGTAATTGTATCTAATACAATCAAAACATTTTTATCATCTACAAGAAGTTGTATACACTCTTCGCCTAATTCGTTGCGTTTGGTGTTTTTTGCAACTCCTTTAATTGTCTCACCTGTATTGAGGGTTAATATTACAGGAAATTGGTACATACAGGCGATTTCTATATAGTCATATTGTTGACATGTTATCATTTTTAATAATCTTTTAAAAATTAACGGCGAAGCCCATTTAAATCACAGTACACTCCTATAATTATTCCATAAAACATTGAATTTGTTAGCATTTTACCTTCCTAAATATCTAATTATTTCATTCTAACATATGGGTACCTTTAAAAAGTCGTAAGGCTACTTATTCGCTACTATGAGACTGTGAAAGAACCCAACTCCAAATACTGTAAAATATTCTACCAAAAGTACCCTAAAATTAACCATACTAAAATCACAGAAACAGTATAATAACTCCTATAGAAAGGGCACTATATGGGTATATACAAACAAGGCTTAAACCGTAAACAGCAACTAATGTTTCCACCAAGTTTAGATGAGTTAGTAGAAGAAGATAATGTAGTTCGTGCAATAGAAGCATATGTAGCTATAAAAGAGAATAATTTAACCCAAATAAGGGAGGAAATAGCAGCGTATATCTTGGCGTTTAGACTTAATTTAGGCTATTTTTTAGAAAGATTTCTGTTTTTATAAAATATCCCAAAAAAGATGAGATATTTGTAAAAATTGAGGTGAGAAATTAAGCTCAATTAAGGACGAATTGGACTAAGTTCACAGTCTCTCTGTTTTGTTAGCATTTAAGCACAGTTTGTTTTGTAATCCAAAAATAAACTCTCGACTGGTATATGAAGTTGCTTATGTAAATTTCTTATCATCTCAATAGTTAACTTTCTTTTTCTATTAAGTATCTCTGATACTCTTGATTTACTTCCAACTATTGGAACTAAATCTTTTTGTTTTAGACCCTCTTGTTCCATTCTAAACTTAATAGCTTCAATAGGGTCTGGAGCTTCTATTTTATAATGTTGTTCTTCATAAGCTTCAAGGAGTGTTGTAAGCACTTCCAATTCGTCCATTTGTGGTGTATTTGGTTTAGCATCCATTAAACTTTCTATATGCTCTAATGTTTGAGTATAATCTTCTTCATTTTTAATAGGTCTAATATTCATTTGATAACTCCTCAATATTTATTTTGTCATACTGTTTATGTGTTCCGATAAACTTTATAAATACAATTTTTGCATAGTAGTTTATGGTAACAATCAATCTATATTTGTTTCCTGCAATATTAAAGACAACTTTTGTATCTCCAATAATACTAGCACTTCTATACATCTCTTTAATTTCATTTGGATTATTCCAATCTAGTTTCAGAACCTCTTTATGCCAAGACTCTAAAGCACTTTTACTATCTTGATATTTTGGTTGTTCATAAAAATCTTTTAGTGTCTTTTTTGAAATTATTCGCATAAAAGTATTATAGTGTAGTTCCCATTAATAGAACTTTAACT
>NZ_JALUKE010000023.1 GCF_027056685.1 Sulfurimonas sp. | reverse complement strand
TTATTTAAAAGGAGAAGCAAATTTACTTCAACCTGATGATGTGGTGCATGGTTTTGGCTGGTCAGTAACTACAGGTTTAGAAACAAAAGCACTCTTATACTCAGCTATTTTGGATGGAGCTCTTAGCGAAGGCTATCAAACACATAAGCATATATTCAATGCCTTAGGCACTTTTTCGGGTAGTTTGTATTATAATAGACATCAATTAAGACTTTTTTATGAAATTCCTACACCATATACAAAAGAGGAGAAAAAAATAAATATTTTTGGAGGATTAGCATATAGTTATAGATTTTAGAATTATTTAATCTTTTAGGATGTATAATTAACTAACCAATTAGTTAAAAGGATACAAAATGAAAAGACGTAATTTTTTAAAAGGTGCTGCTCTTGCGGCGGGTTCTATGGCTGTGTTGCCTTCTATGGCAAATGCAAGTATGCTTGCACCTAAAAAAGGGGAAAAAGCTCCTTTGGGTGCAGTAACACTCTATTTTGAATTCACTCTTGTAGAAAAATTTAAAGATAATATGCTTCGCCATGTAGATGAGTATGCAAAAGTACTCCATAGAAAAAAAGGTTTTTTATCTTTAGAACTTAAAAATATGGTAGGTGATTCGACAATGGTTCACAATTACCCTACAAACCTTAAAGGTGTTTTGAGTTCTGCTTATTTTGATGCGAGCAAAGAGGGAAGTATGCCTCTGTTTTATTCACTATTTGTTCGTTTTGAAAACTATCATGATTTGTTAGCTTCAAACACAACAAAATGGTTTAAAAGAATGATTTCAAAATATGGAATGCTTAGTAAGAATTATCATGAAGGTATTTATAAAACTGTTGCAGCAGGAGATAGAGAACATATCTATACCTCACAAACAGAAATACGGAAATTCTTGAAAAATCAAAAAGACAGAATAACAAGCAGATACATAACGGTAAATAATCATGTCTCTATTTTTACAAAAGATGCGTCAGTATTTAACAAGAAAAGCACATCACTACTAAAAGTGGCACAAAATACTTTCCGCCCAGCAAAAGGAGATTATGATTATAATCCAAAATTCCCTGTAGGAATACCAGGGTCATATCAAAATCTTCACTACAGAAAAGCGATTTCAACTGAAATTTTACAAAGTGCTTTCTCTGATGGAAATGACAAAACACATTACCTTTTCCATGGTGTTTGGGAAAGTGTATATGATCATGAAAACTCTCATACTGATCCTCGCTTTAGAGCTGATGTTATGAAAATATTTCCTTACATCGTTGATGGACCAATAGAACCATTTTATGAAACAATTATTTTAGACAATAATGCTTAATTAAATAATCAATAGGAAAAAAAATGCAAAATAAAACAATAGATTTCAATACATATTTAAAAGGTTTTGATTACCAAGAGCGTCAAGATATGAAAATACAGATGCCTGAACTCTTTGAACTCTACGCAAAAGGTGAAGCACAGGTAATAGACATTCGTTTTCATGAAGAGTATGAAGCATGGCATATTGGTTTTGGAGACCATATTCCACTCAATGAGCTACCAGATAGACTCGATGAAATAGATAAGAATAAAACTATTGTTACTATGTGTCCACACTATGACAGAGCAGAAATTGCACGCCTT
>NZ_JALUKE010000022.1 GCF_027056685.1 Sulfurimonas sp. | reverse complement strand
GAATATCTTATGATGCAACAATCAAAAATGGCTTCTATGGGTGAGATGATAGGGCATATCGCCCATCAATGGCGTCAGCCATTAGCACAACTTGGGGGTATTTTTATGAACTTAGAATCTGCATATGCCTTTGATGAACTCGATGAGAAATATCTAAAAGTCCGTTTGCAAAAAGCGAATGAAATAATAAAATATATGTCAACGACTATTGATGATTTTAGACTTTTTTTTAGTCCAAACAGAGTTGATGAAAAATTTGACTTGGTACTCTGCATACAAAAAGCTATTCAAATAGTTTCAGCGGCACTTGATTATTATCATATTAGCGTTCATTTTGATGCAAAACCCAATACCTATTTTATACAAGGTTCTGACAGTGAGTTTTCACAGGTTATACTTAACTTGCTTAATAACTCTAAAGATGCACTTGCCGTTCAAACGCAGCCAAGGAGAATAAACATAGATATAAGCGATAAAGATGGTGGACTTGTTGTGCAGTTTTGTGATAATGGCGGGGGTATTGAGTTTGGTATCTTGCCAAAAATATTTAAACCTTATACTAGTACAAAATATGAAGATGGTGGTACCGGCATAGGTCTTTATATGTCGCAACTTATTGTAGAGCAGAAAATGAATGGCAAAATCATTGCATACAATACAGAGATTGGTGCCTGCTTTAAACTTACTCTTCCCCAACGAAAATAAAACTACATTTCACAACTCTTACATTTTTATAAACTATAATCAAACAACTGAAAAGATTTTACGATTTAAAGAATATATATGAAACAAAAAATTAACCAAGTAAGAGTGCTTCTTGATGCTTTGCCATACATAAAACGATATGCAAATCAGATATTTGTTATTAAGTATGGCGGTTCAGCGCAGATAACTCCTGAACTTAAAGAGAAGTTTGCAAGAGATATTGTACTGATGTATTTGGTGGGTATTAAGCCTGTTGTTATACATGGTGGTGGTAGAGCCATTGGAGATATGTTAGAGCGTCTTAAAATCGGGTCTCATTTTATAGATGGCTTGCGCGTAACAGATGAAAAGGTGATGGAAGTAGTTGAAATGGTTCTCTCTGGAAGTATTAACAAAGAGATTACTGCTTTGCTGAATGAATATGGTGCAAAGGCTATAGGTATAAGTGGTAAAGATGCTTCAATGCTTGAAGCCAAACCAATAGATATGCAAAAATACGGCTATGTGGGAGAACTTACAAAAGTAGATCCGCAAGTGATTAATAAGCTCATAGCTGAAAAATTTATTCCTGTCATTGCACCTGTAGCATCATCAAATGAAAATGGACATCCTGGATTTAATATAAATGCAGATATTGCCGCAGGTCACATCGCGGCTAGCCTCAAGGCACGAAAAATTATTTTTATGACCGACACGCCAGGTGTAATGAACAGTGAAAAAGAGATTATTCATACACTAAATGAAGAGCAAATTAAGACTCTCAAAGCTAATGGCGTTATAGATGGAGGTATGATTCCAAAAGTAGATGCTTGCCTTGATGCTGTGAATGGTGGTGTCATGAAAGCTCACATAATTGATGGGAGAATTGAACATGCATTGCTACTTGAAATCTTTACAAGTGAGGGGGTTGGAACGGTGATAAAATCATGAGTCAAACTGTACTTTTACAGCAATGTGAAGCTATCATTTCTGATGAGATGCAAAACTTGCAAAAGCTTTATAAGGCTTTTGAAGTAATTCAAGAGATGGAGCTTTATAAGCAAGGATATGAGGATTTTTCAAGCTACTGCATAGAGCGTTGGAATATAAATACTACTCAAGTGTTACAAAATAACTTGATGATTAATTTTATTAAAAAGGACAAACAATGAACTACCCAAATTTTCCAAAAGATTGCAAATCTCTTCTTTGCAAATATCTAACACCTGAAGTATTTGAAGCACTTAAAGATAAAAAAACTTCTAATGGTTTTACGCTTGAACAAGCTATTAATTCGGGTGTGAAAAATATTGATAGTGGCATAGGTGTTTATGCCGGTGACAAAGAGTCTTATGATGTTTTTGATAAACTTTTTGACCCTATCATTGAGGAGTATCACGGATTTTCTAAAACAGATTCTCATAAAAGTAATTTGAATCCAGATGATTTGAATGCTCCAAATCCTGACCCTGATAATGCGTTTATTTTATCTACTCGTATTCGTGTTGGAAGAAATATGGACAATATGCCTCTTGGTACTGCTATATCAAAAGAGCAACGCGACCATGTAGAATCGAGTGTTGTTGCTGGTCTTAATACTCTTGAGGGTGAATTAGAGGGTAACTATTATCCACTTTTAGGAATGTCAAAAGAGGTGCAAAACTCACTGATTAAAGATCACTTTTTGTTTAAAGAGGGCGATCGCTTTTTAGATGCTGCTGGACTCAATCGTGATTGGCCTGCAGGTCGCGGAATTTATCACAATAATGATAAAACATTTTTAGTTTGGGTCAATGAAGAGGATCAACTTCGTATTATTTCTATGCAACAGGGTGGAGATATAAAAGAGGTTTTTAGTCGTCTTGTCAATGCAATTAAGAGTATTGAAACGAAAGTGCCTTTTTCATATAGTGAGCATCTAGGTTACATTACAAGTTGTCCGACAAATCTAGGTACTGCAATGAGAGCAAGTGTTCACATTGCTCTGCCAAAACTTGCAAAAGATATGGAAACATTTAAAGCTATTACGGACAAATACCATCTCCAAATTCGTGGAATTAACGGTGAACACAGCGAAAGTGAGGGTGGCGTTTATGACATTAGCAATCGAAGACGCTTAGGTATAACAGAAGTTCAAGCCGTTCAAGATATGCATGATGGTGTTGTCGCATTGATAGCAAAAGAGAAAGATATATAAATCTTAAGGATAAGAATGAAAAAAGCAACAGCAGTTGTGTATAGTGAAGGATTTTTTACTCAGATGGACGGAAAGACAGCCAATGGGCTTGTCCGTCACTCTGAGCGATATGAAATAATTGGTGTTATAGATAGTCAATTTGCCGGACAAGATGCGGGTGAAGTATTGGATGGCATTGCAAATGGTATTATGATTTTTAAAAATTTAGATGATGCTCTAAATTCTCTCTCAAAAAAACCACAAACATTTATTTATGGTATTGCGCCATTAACTGGTGATTTTTCTGATGGTGATATTGATTTAATGGAACGAGCCATGAGCAAGGGATTAAGCATTGTTAGTGGTATGCATCGTTTTTTAAGTGATGATAAAGCATTTATGAAAAAGGCTAAACAGTATGGTGTAAGTGTTACAGATGTGCGAAAATATGAGGGAAAAAATTTGCGTCGTGTTTTTACAGGAGAAATTCTCAAAGTAACTGCACCTCGAATAGCTGTTCTTGGAACAGATGGTGCCATCGGCAAACGAACTACAGCTACCATCGTGACTCAAGCTCTCATTAAAACAGGCTACAAGGCAGTAATGATTTCAACAGGACAAACGGGTCTTATGCAAGGCGCTAAATACGGTGCGCCTATGGATGCGATACAGGGACATTTCGCTGCTGGCGTTGTTGAGGGGGAAATACTCCGAGCTTGGGATGTAGAACAACCCGATATTTTCATTATTGAAGGACAAGGGGCTTTAACCCATCCCGCTTATCTGAGTTCATGTGCTATCAGCCGTGGATCACAGGCAAATAGTGTGATTTTACAACATGCACCAATGCGTAAAAATATGGGTGATTATCCAGATTTTCCAATACCAAAACTTGAGGATGCTATTAAACTCAATGAGATGTTTACCAATGTACCAGTGTTAGCAATCACTTTAAATCATGAAGATATGGATGAAGTTATGATTGATAAAATAATTGAAGAGTATAAGAGCAGTTATAAAAGAGCAGTAACAGATGTTTTAACGCGAGATACTAAATGCATCATAGATGCTATTGAGACACAATTTCCTGAACTTTTGAAGAAAAAGAAATAGTGAGAACACCTTATATTGAAATAGATTTAAACAAAATTGCTCACAATGCATCTCGCATCAAAGAGATGTGGGGAGAAGTTGGTATTGAAGTGATGGGAATTGATAAAGTAAATCTTGGAGAAGTGCATATTGCACAGACACTTGTGGATGCTGGCATTACCTTACTTGGTGATTCACGCATCGAGGATATTATTCGTATGAAAAAAGCTGGAGTCGATGCAACTTTTTGTCTCATTCGCACTCCTTTTCTCTCGGATGTCAAAAGGGTAGTTCGTTATGCAGATATCTCTCTTAATACAGAGTTTGTAGTTATAAAAGCCTTGAATAAAGAAGCAATCAAACAGAAAAAAAAGCATAAGGTCATTCTTATGGTGGAGATGGGCGATAGAAGAGAGGGGATACTTCCTGAAGAGCTTCATGATAATGTCGAAATAATTCTCCGACTTTCTAATATTGAACTGATTGGAATTGGTGCAAACTTTGCCTGCTTTGGTGGCATAAAGCCAAATCAAGAGAAAATGAACCATCTTTCACTTCTAGCCGATATGATTGAACAGCAATTTGAGATTAAACTCTCAATAATTTCAGGTGGAAATTCTGCTAACTTTATCTGGCTTGAGGAAAACGGTCGTCCAAAAAGAGTGAACAATGTGCGATTGGGCGAATCAATTTTTTTGGGGGTTGAAACTCTTTATAGAAATAAAATAGAAGGGCTTTATCAGGATGCTTTTAAAATTGTGGCAGAAGTAATAGAGGCAAAACGAAAACCCTCTTTACCAAACGGAGAGATGGCACTCAATGCCTTTGGCGAAATAGCACATTTTGAAGATAGAGGAATTATTCCCCGTGTCATTCTTGGTCTTGGTCGAGAAGATGTTGCCATCGATGGATTGACACCACAAATTGATGTCGATATTTTGGGCGGTAGCAGCGATCATCTGATTTTAGATGCTAAACAAAGTGAACTTAAAGTAGGAGATACTGTCATTTTTTTTCCAAACTATTCCGCACTGCTCTCTGCCATGACCTCGCCATTTATGCACAAAAAATTTATAAGAGAAAGGGAAAGAAGAGTTTAAACTCACTTCCTTTTTCAAGTTCGGAGCTTACTACTACTTTGATGTTGTACGCATCACAAATCTGTTTGACTATGTTTAGACCGACTCCAAAACCACCTGCAATATCAGATTCTCTTTTATAGAGTTCAAAAATGGCATTGAGTTTCTCTTTTGATATGCCAACTCCCTCATCTTTTATACTGAAGTACTCTGGGGTGAGCGTTATGCTTATGGTCGTGTTTGGCATAGAGTATTTGATGGCATTTGAGATAAGGTTTGAAAAGAGCAGCTCGGCGCGGGCAGGAATGATGTTAAATGTTACATCTTCAAGTGAGCTTTGTATCTCAATATGTTTGGCATTAGTAAGCTCTTCATAGTAACGAATGTTTTGCTGGAGTATCTCTTTGAGGTTTACCTGCTCACTCTCTTGAGTTTTTTGTTTGAAGTTTAAAAAGGTGAGCGATTTGTAGATGCTCTCAAGCTGTTTGGTACTTATAGAGATGTTTGTAAGTATCTTTTTATCATACACCTCTTTTTTTATGGCTCTGCTTGCACTCATTTTTAGCGCCGTTATTGGGGTATTAAGCTCATGTGAGACATCTTGAATGAAGCCCTCTATTTGGCTCATTCTATTATGCAATGGTTTCATAAAGAGTTTGGCAAGAAAAAAGGAGATAAGTACGATAAATATAAAGCTAATACCCATAACAGTAATGACTTGCGTTTGCAGAGTGTGTAGCTTTGTGAAGTAGCTTTTTGTACGCACTACTACATA
>NZ_JALUKE010000021.1 GCF_027056685.1 Sulfurimonas sp. | reverse complement strand
TGAGTGTATATGATTATTTTGTCATAGCTTCTCCAACATATAAACATTATGAACAGTTGCAATATTTAGAGAAAAATGTCTCGAGAAAATTGATTTTATGTGAAAAACCTCTATTTGAAACTACAAAAAATTTGCATATTAAAAATAACCAACTCTTTGTTGGCTATGTTTTACGCTTTCATCCTCTGCTATTGAAACTTAAAGAGTTTGTAAAAAATGAAAAAATTATTGCGTTTCATGCGAAATGTGGACAATATTTACCTACATGGAGACCTCAAACAGATTATAGAGATTCTTATAGTGCAAAAAAAAGAGAAGGTGGAGGGGTTTTACTTGATTTAAGCCATGAGATTGACTATGCACAGTGGATATGTGGTGTTTGTAAAGAGATAAAAAGTTATCAAAGTAAAGTTTCTGATTTAGAGATAGATTCAGATGATTTGACAATGTTTATAGCAAAAACAAATCAAGATGTTTTTCTCAATATATCCCTAGATTATATTAGTAAAATAAATCATAGAAGAGTTATTGTAGAGACATTAGAGAGTAGCTATGAACTTGATTTTATTGCAAATAAATTGATGAAAAAAAATAAGTTTGCAGAGGCAGAGATATATAATTTTGCAACATTAGAGAGAAATTTTATGTTTGAACAGATGCATCTTGATATTTTAGGTGAGCAAAAATATGTAGCTACTTTTGAAGAAGGTTTGGAAGTGATGCAGACAATTACAATAATTGAGGAGCAAAATAGATGAGTAAAATTTTATGTACAATATGTGCGAGAGGGGGAAGTAAAGGTGTTAAAAATAAAAATATAAAGCCTCTTCTTGAAAAGCCTTTAATTGCCTATACTATTGAGCAAGCTTTAGAGAGTGGCTTGTTTGAACACATTGTAGTGAGTACAGATTCTGATGCTATTGCAACAATTTCTCAAGAGTATGGAGCAGAGATTTTTTTTAAACGCAGTGAAGCGATGGCGAGTGATAGAGCAGGGAAATTGGATGTAATTCGTGATGCTTTTGTGCGAAGTGAAGCTCATTATGATACTCAATTTGATTATTTGGTTGATTTAGATGCAACGGCACCTCTTAGAATAGTGGAAGATATTGTCAAGGCTTTAAAGCAATTTATACAAAATAATAACGATAATCTTATTACGGCAATGCCAAGTAGAAGAAGCCCTTACTTTAATCTTGTGGAGGTCGATAAAAAAGGAAAAGTCTCTCTTTCAAAAAAATTAGATGAAAGCATTGTAAGAAGACAAGATACACCTAAAAGTTACGATATGAATGCCTCTATTTATATATGGAAGCGTAATGTTATTTTAAATGAAAACTCTCTTTTTTTAGAAAACACTGGTTTATATGTAATGCCAGAAGAGCGTTCTATTGATATAGATACAGAACTCGATTATAAGTTTGTGGAGTTTTTTATGAAGGAAAAAAATGTTAAAAAATAGAGTAGTAGTTATTACAGGTGGGGCAGGGCTAATAGGGCAGGAGTTTGTAAAAGCAGTTGTAAAAAATGATGGCATTGCTATTATTGCAGATATAAACACAAAGATAGGCAAAAAAGTAAAAAAAGAGTTAACGCAAGAGTTAAATACAGATAATATTCATTTTATAAAA
>NZ_JALUKE010000020.1 GCF_027056685.1 Sulfurimonas sp. | reverse complement strand
CCCAATTGTCATTAAAGATGACAAAGCAGTCATTGGCCGTCCACCTTCAAAAATCGTTGATTTTTTAAAGGCTTAAACGCTCAATACTCACTCCATTATCTTTTAAAAACTTCGAGATAACATCTGAGTGAGTATGCTCATAAGGCCTGTCATAAACAATGCGTTTAATACCACTCGCTATAAGATTTTTACTACACTCACTGCATGGTTCAAGTGTCACATAGATAGTCGCGCCCTCTATGCTTATACCTTTTCTTGCCGCCCATATAATGGCATTCATCTCTGCATGAATCTCATAAGTCTTAGACCATTCATGATGCTCTGAAGTGTATTCGCCGTCCCAATAATCACAACAGTTTACATACCCTGGAGGTGTTCCATTATAACCCGTACTTAAAATACGCCCATCTTTTACAATGACTGCTCCAACTTGTTTAGAGACACACTTCGATGCAGAGGCAATTTCTGTTGCTATTTTTATAAATATTTGATCACTTAACATATTTTTTACTTTGGCATTCTAATAATACGAATATCCGCATTATCGCGTAAGCGTGCAAAATACTCAGTGAGAACTTCTTCTCTTTTTTTAGACATAATCGCATTGATAATCTGTGGTTTAATACTCTCTAGATCCATATCTTTTGCCATTTTTACAGATTTTATATAAAAACTCATAAAGCCACCCTGCCCATTTGGAAGTACAGGTGTAAAGGTATCTACTTTCGTTTTACTTAGTAGTGATGCCAACTCTGGAGAGATATGGTTATACTCCAACACTTGCTCATGTGAGGTGACAGAGGGAGAATAAAACATAAGATTATGCACCTTAGTCTCTAACTCTTCTCTGCTTTTTGATGTATAAATAGTTACATCAAAAGAGCTAGGGTGTTCAAGCTCTTTTTTGTGAAATTTAAAATACTCGGCTATTTCATCATCACTCGGTTCAGAAAGAGAACTCATAGCAATTGCCTGAAAGAGTTTCTCATGTAGCAATTTCTCTTTTATTTTCTTTTGAAGCGCACTTGAGCTCAGGCCATTACTATTGCGTACAGCATCGTAAAATTCACCTACACTCAGATGATTGCGCTCTGCAAGTCTCTTAATGTCAGCGTACACTTCATCACTTGTAACAGTGATTTTTCTCTTTTTTATCTCCAATGCCTCAAGCTTTTTACGAATGAGCAACTCAGAAACTTTTTTCGCATCCAAATGCGTTTGGGTCATCGCTTTTTGCATATCTAAAAGAGTTATTGCCTTATCTTCCACAACAATGGCAACACCATCATATATTTTAGCACTCAGCAAGCTCGTCATAAGTAACAACAGTAATATTTTATACATATCTATCCATTTTTTTATTTAGGTGTATTTTACCAACCTTTAACCAACATTTGCCTAAAATTTCATTAATAGACTTCTTTCATAGCCTAGATATATTTCAGAGGAAAGAAAAAAAGATGAAATTGTGTAAAATCTTTTTTGAAGCATAGCCATAGCTACGGTGAAAAAAAGTTTTATGCAAGTTCGCTTTTTTTATTCCTCCCTTTGGGCAATTTATAGAGAGCTTTACTCTGCGTTAGATAACCTTCACCGTAGCTACGGCTACGCTGAAGAACATCTGCCTTGATTAAAA
>NZ_JALUKE010000019.1 GCF_027056685.1 Sulfurimonas sp. | reverse complement strand
AGAGAAAAAGTACAAAAACTGGCAAAACTTTTAAAAGCTAAAGAGATTCCTCTTATAATAGATGAAGTGCAAACTGGTGTTTATAGAGTTGGAGAGTTTACAGCATCGCAAGCATATGGAATTGATCCTGAAATTATTACACTTGCTAAAGGTGTAGGTGGTGGTGTTCCTGTTGGTATTGTTATGACTACACTTAAAGAGGTGTTAAACGCAGGTGATCATGGTTCTACATTTGGAGGAAACTTTTTGAGTACACGGGCAGTTTGTGAAGTTGTTGACATTTTAAATGAGCTAAAAGAGAGTGGAGAGTTAGCTGCAACTTCGGCTGCGTTTAGTGAGGCATTAGAAAATTTTTATGTTGCACATAAAGATATTTTCAGTTCAAGAGTTGGTTTTGGAATGATGTGTGGATTGCGTACAAAAGATGCACAGACCCTTTCAAATATCATAAATCTTGCACGGGAAAATGGTGTTATAGTTTTAAAAGCAGGGCGAAATACCTTGCGTTTTTTACCACCACTTACAATTACAAAAGAGGAAATAGATGAAGGGTTTAAATCTCTTACTCTTGCTATGTCTAAGCTCTAGTTCCTCTCTTCTTGCAGATGAGAATAACACAAGTTTAGATAGCTTTATATCGGATTATAAAAAACAGCAGTTTGAATATGATTATAAAAAGAGTGAGGCGGAGAGTTCCAAACTACGAGATTCGTGGATAGCGCCTCTTCATCTTAATTACAATTACTCAAAGAGTAACCCATACACAACTGAGCAGTTAAATGAAAGTGCAGCTGTCCGAATGGACCAGCCTATTTTTCAAAGTGGCGGGATTTACTATGGTATAAAGTTTGCAGATGCTAGTAAACTTTACAATGATGTCTCAATTGATGTAGCGAAACGCAAGATGATAAAAGATGCAATATCTCTATTAATGCAAATTAGACAGACCTCTTTACGGATTCAAAAACAGAAATTACAGATTAAAAACTCTGATATAAATCTTTTACAAAAAAAGGAACAGTATCTGAATGGACAGCTTGATTCTGGATTTTTAGATAATGCAATTATTCAAAAAAATATTGTCGTGCAGGCACTTTATGACATCGAAACAAATAGAGAGAAACTTATTAACAAATTTTCAGCTTTAAGTGATTTAAACTATAAAAATGTCTCTATATTACATCTGGATATGATTTCTAAAAATGAGTTTCTAGATTATAACACATACATAAAACAGAGTGAATATGCAGTAGAGAAAAATCTTTATGCAAAAGATGTACGCGTAGCAAAGTATTTGCCAAAAGTGAATTTGACAGCAGGTTATAACTGGCAAAAAACTTCTAATCAGCAATTTTCTCCAACATTTCCAGCTTTTTCTGAGGAGAGAGATTATTATGATTATGGATTTAAGCTCTCCATTCCGATTGACATCAACACTTTTCGTGATATAGAATCTGCAAAAGTGGATTATTTGAAATCCCAAGTTATTAAAAAAGATAGAATAAGAGAGCTGAGTGCATTATATGATCAGGTGATGAACAACATCAAAAACTTTGATAAAAAAATAGCACTGAGCCGTCAAAATAGAAAACTGTATAAAAAACTGCTTGATGATACGCAAAAACTTTATGCAAGTGGCTATAAAACGAAGTATGATGTGCAAACTTTGACAAACTCTTTGGCAATACAAAAGATAGATACAAAAATATATAAGATGGATAAACAGCTAGAGTTGTTAAATCTATATGAGATGTATATAAAGGCTGGTAAATAGGTGAGTAGAGTAAAATTTAGTGAATATATGACAGAGTGGCTTTATGGCGAGGATGGCTACTATGCAACATACAAAAATATAGGAAAGAGTGGTGATTTTTATACCGCGGTAAGTACGAGTAAATTTTTTGGTGGAACAATTGCAAAGCATATTATCTCTTTAGTAGATGATGGTTTTTTAGCACCAAACGCAGTAATATGTGAAATAGGGGCACATCACGGCTATTTCTTAGCAGATGTGTGTGAGTTTATTTACACTTTGCGTCCTGAACTACTTGAGAGTTTTGAGTTTGTTATTATTGAGCGTTTTGATGATTTGCAAACGCAGCAGCGTAACTATTTTCAAGAGAGTTTTGGTGATGTTGTAAAACTAGCACAGTATAAATCTTTAAGCGAACTACGATGCAAAAATGCTTTTTTTATTGCTAATGAAATTTTTGATGCATTTCCTTGTGAATTGTACTTTAAAGGAAAGAGTGCAAGTGTGCAAAATCATAATGTAGAGTTTGATTTAGATGATGAGTGGGTGGCGCAAAAGGCTATAAAATACCATAAAGAGAGAGGTGAAATAGCGCTTGGATATGAAGCGTTTGCAAAAGAGATGGCTGCTTCATGTGAGAAGTTTGAGTTTATGAGTTTTGATTATGGAGAGATGGCTGCTCGTCCTGATTTTTCCTTGCGAATTTATACAAAACACAAAGTTATACCGTTTTTTCTTCCCGAAGGGGAAGAGGATTATGTGCCAAGGGAGGAACTCTTTCAAAAATCGGATATTACTTATGATGTAACATTTGCTCATGTAAAAGATGCTTATGAAGAGGCTGGAGTTGCGTTTGTGGATTTTAAAGCACAGATGACAGCACTTGTTGATATGGGGATTTTAGAACTGTTAGAGATGTTACAAAAGAATGCTGATGCAAAAATTTATAAGCAAGAACTTGAAAAAGTGAAAATGCTTATAATGCCAAATTTCTTAGGAGAGCGCTTTAAAATGATACGCTTTAGAAAAGAGGACTCTTAAAGAGCCTCTAGTATTTTCATCAACTCTTCCGGACGGTTAGAGTTTTTAATGGCATTTTCTCTTGAAATTATCTTTTTCTGTAGAAGTGATACAAGCTGTTGTGCTTGTGTAGTCATATTTGTCTCTTGTTGGTTTAGCTGCATTTGAGAGTAAATCTGGTGTACTTTATCTTCTCTAATTTGATTTTGAACAGCAGGGTTTGTTATAAGTATCTCTTGTGTTGCAACTTTACCGCTACCAATTCTAGGAATAAGTGTTTGTGAAATTACTGCAACAAGTGAAGATGCAAGTTGTGCGCGTACTTGTGCTTGTTCTTCCCCTATAAATACATCAATAATACGGTTAATAGTCCCTGGTGCAGAGTTAGTATGAAGTGTTCCAAATACCAAGTGACCAGTCTCTGCAGCGGTTAGTGCAGCACCGATAGTTTCAGCATCACGCATCTCTCCAATGAGAATAACATCAGGATCTTGACGTAGTACATATTTTAGTGCTGCTGCAAACGAATCGGTATTGCTTCCTACATCTCGTTGTGAGAAGAGAGATTTAATATTTTTATGTACAAACTCAACTGGATCTTCAATGGTAATAATATGACGGCGTTCAGTGAGATTAATTTCATGAAGCATAGATGCTAATGTTGTTGATTTACCACTTCCTGTTGGTCCTGTTACAAGAATAAGACCTTTCTCTTTTTTAATAAGTTCTTTAAAAATTGGAGGGTTCCCATAGTCATCAAGTGTAGGGACTTCAAGCGGAATCATACGAAACGCACAGCCAATTCCATAAATAGTGCGGTAGTAGTTTGCACGAAAACGACCAACATCTTTAAGCTCAAACGAGAAGTCAAGCTCATTATGTTCTTCAAATATTTTTTTCTGCTTATCTTCGATGAGCGAATATGCCATCTCTTCAATATCATTTGCATTAAGCACAGGTAAATTAAGTGCGCGTAATTCTTTATCTATTCGTATTTGTGGCTCACTACCAACAACAAGGTGCAGGTCTGATGAGTTAAACGCAAGTACACTTTTTAGTAACTTTTTTATATCTAATCTTTGATTAGAACTTGTATGTTCCTCTTCATTACTCATAAAAAACTCCTTTCATAAATTTCTTCATTGAAACCAACTAAGAGCTCATTTTCAAACTCAATGACAGGACGCTTTATAAGAAGATTTTCTTTACAAAGCCACTCTTTTTGCCCTGCTTCATCTAAGTTTAGCTCTTTTAGTTTTAGATTTCTATATGTAGTACTTCTTGCATTAAAAAGAGTTTTCGTATCTACTTTCTTACTCCATTCATCGATTTTTACACATGGTAATTGTTCTGTTTTAAAGTCAAAAAGTTCGTATTTAATGTTGTGCTTTTTAAAAAACTGAAGTGCTTTTTTTACACTGTCACAGTTTTTAATGCCATATACTTTTATCACTGCGTTTACTCTATGATTTTTGGAACTATGAAAAAGTTCTCAGCACTTTGTGGGGCATGTTTTAATATCTCTTCACCAACAGCAGCTTGTGAATGAACAATGTCCTCTCTAAGTGGTGTCTCTTTATCACTCATTGCAAAGACACTTGCAACACCATCAGTATTTAGCTCACTTAAATTGTCAACAAAACTTACAATTTCTGAGAGTTGCTCTACAATCTCTTCTCGTTTGTCATCACTGATTTTTAAGAATGATAATTTTTCTAGTTTTGTTAATAGTGCGTCATCTATTTGCATTTAAAATCCTATACAATTTTGTTTTTTCAATTTTATCATAATTTGATAAAACTTTAACTTACTTGTGGGTAAGATTATAGACTTTTAAAATATATAGTATAAAGGAACGATTTTTGAGCTTAAAAGAGAATATTGGAATGGTAAAAGAAGGACTTACAGCAGAAGAACAGTTTTTTGAAAAAGCAGTTGTAACTGAAAAGTTTGTTAAAAAGTATAAGAATGTGATGATAGGTTCTGTTGTTGTTCTTGTTCTAGTTGTCGCTGGAAATATTATATATAATATGAATAGAACAAGTACACTAAACGCAGTCAACAGAACACTTGTCGCTTTAGAGGCAAATCCAAGCTCCAAAGTAGCACAAGATAAGTTAGCTTCTTTGAGCCCTACTTTGAATGATGTTTGGCTCTACTCTCAAGCAGTTGCACATCAGGATTTAAAAACACTTAATTCTTTGCAAAAATCCAAGGCACCTCTTATTGGAGGATTAGCGACTTATGAAGCTGCACAAAATTCACAAGATAAAGCAAAACTTGAAGCATACGCACAAACGCAAGGTGCTATCTATAGAGATTTGGCACAAGTTCAATTAGCAATTATTTTAATGAATGAAAATAAAATTGCAGATGCACATGAACACCTTAGTATGATCGGTATAGAGTCTCCTTTAGCTCCTGTTGCTAAAGCTTTAATGCATTATGGAGTGAAATAAAATTGCATAAATATTTAATTTTTTTAGTACCGTTTTTGGCACTGCTGTTTAGTGCTTGTAGTACAAAAGAGGTATATAAACCAAAAAAAGTGTCAGGTGAGTGGAGAGAATATGCACCAATGAACTCCGAAATAGTTGATAGATCTTCAAATATTGCACTGCTTGAAAATCAAAAAGTGCTTACAAGAAATGGTGAGCTAAATGTTACTATTGCAAAAAATCAACGCGTTATTTCTTTAAGTGATGGTTGGGTGTTGAGTAGCAGCATTGATGGAAACCTTACACTTACTTCTCAAAACAATAGTAGCATTAAAAAAGAGTTTCAATTAAAAAATACCATTGCAAGTGCAAGTGTTAGTGGTAATATGTTGGCAGTTTTATTTGCTGATGATGAGATAGCACTTTATGATATAGCATCAAAATCACTACTTTTCAAAGAACAAAGTGGAACATCAATTGCCTCAGATATGCGTATAGTAAATCCTTACTTTATGAAAGGTTTGGTTATTTTTGCAACACTTGATGGTAAAATTATTATTGTCAGTACAAAGATGAAAAAAGAACTTAGAACAGTTATTGTCTCCTCTGCAGACTATTTTAAC
>NZ_JALUKE010000018.1 GCF_027056685.1 Sulfurimonas sp. | reverse complement strand
GTGCTTGCATTTAACTGCCGTAAGAGTGACGAAAGTTTTGCAAAAGTAAGTGAGCCTTATTTTATAAAAAAGCAACAAGAAGTTCTAAAAGTAGATAAGGACATTGACACAATTTGTGATGTCTTGTATAATCTCTAAAATATTTGATAGGAACTTAATATGCAACATTTAATCCGTACAGATGACTTTAGTGTAGAAGAGATAGAAGCAATTTTAGCTGATGCAAAGCGATTTAGTGATGGGCATTTTGAGAGAATTTTGCAAGATAAAATTATTATTACACTCTTTTTTGAAAACTCCACTCGTACAAAAAGCTCTTTTGAGATAGCAGCGAAACGACTTGGTGCAGAGATAGTTCATCTTGATGTGGCAAAGAGTTCAACGAAAAAAGGGGAAACGCTTGTAGATACTGCAATGAACCTTGATGCTATGGGTCCTCATGCTATTATTGTACGGCATCAAAACGCTGGTGTTCCTAAAATCCTTTCAAAACATACAAAAGCGAGTATTGTAAACGCAGGAGATGGTGCGCATGCCCATCCTTCTCAAGCTCTTCTTGACCTTTATACTCTTAAAGAGCATTTTACAGATGTGAGTGGTAAAAAGATTGCCATAGTGGGTGATATAAAAAATTCTCGTGTGGCAAACTCTAATATTGAACTCTTAACTCGTTTTGGGATGGAGGTCATTCTTGTAGCTCCACCTCATTTCTTGCCAAAAACTTCACTGCGTTTTACGCATTACATTGAAGATATTATTGATGAAGTGGATGCTATTATGAGCCTGCGAACACAAACAGAGAGACACTCCTCTCAAAGTTATGCCTCTTTGAAAGATTATGCGAGTGATTTTTGTATTACAGAAGAGTTAGTGGGTAACAGAGACATCATACTTCTGCATCCTGGACCAGTGCATAGAAATATAGACATATCAGATGTTATGCTTGAAGATCCAAGATGTAAGGTTTTAGAACAAGTGACAAATGGTGTAAATATCCGTATGGCCATTTTAAAAAAGCTTATAGCTTAAAAGCGTCAAATGAGTTTTAAGCGGATTAACTCTTTAGCATCAAAAAGAGAGCCTTTTTTATTTATTAGTGATTTTGAGGCGAAAAATATTGAAGTTATTCCTCTTAATGAATTAGAGAGTGAAGATATAGAGTTTACAATTGATGCAAATTATATTGCTTCTGCTCACCCCCATCGACTGCGTTTAAGAGCCATAGATTTTATAGAGTACAAAAAGAAATTTGAGTATGTTATTGAAAAAATAAAAGCAGGGGAGACTTACCTTTTAAATCTCACCCAAGAGACACCACTTGAGAAGAATCTCTCGTTAAAAGAGATGTACACACTTGCAAATGCACATTATAAGTTACGCTATAAAGATGAGTTTATCTGCTTTTCTCCTGAAACATTTATTCAAATTCAAGGTGATACAATTACAACTTTTCCTATGAAAGGGACTATTGACGCTACTGTGAAAAATGCTAAAGAAAAAATTTTAGCAGATGAAAAAGAGATGGCAGAGCATGTTATGATAGTGGACTTATTACGAAATGACCTCTCAATAGTCGCAAAAGAAGTGCAAGTTGAGAAATTTCGTTATATTACTAAAATAGAAGCAGGCGAGAAAGAGCTACTACAAGTAAGTTCTAAAATAAGTGCAAAACTGCCACAAAACTGGCACGAAAACTTGGGTGATATTTTGAAATCTCTGCTTCCTGCTGGAAGTATAAGCGGAACACCAAAAAAGAGTACGCTCAAAATTATTAAAGAGATTGAAGGGTATGAGAGAAAATTTTTTAGTGGGGTTTTTGGTATTTATGATGGAAAATCATTTGATAGTGGCGTGATGATACGCTTTATAGAAAAGAGAGAAGAGAAGTTCTTTTATAAAAGTGGTGGTGGTATAACACTTGATAGTAGTGTAGAATCAGAGTATCAAGAGATGCTAGATAAAATATATTTGCCATAAGGAAGGCTAAAATGAGTATTCAAGAGAATTTTTTTACAAGTGGCTGGCATTTTGTGGATGATGATGGATTAAAAAATAGGTTTCAGATGATGAATATCGCTATTGTCTTATCATCAATTGGCGTTTTGTATGGGATGTTTATTAATTTTTTAATAAAAGATAATCATGCATTGGGAACTTCTGAATTTATTCTTTTTTGTATAAATATATGTTTACTACTTTTGCTAAGAAAAGATAAAAAGTTTTATAATCTTGTAGCTTCAATCTCAACAACTCAATTTTCTATTTTCCTTATTTTATTGGTTTATATAAGTACACCTGCAGAAATGAAGCTTGTCTGGTTTTTTACCTATCCGATTGTAATGCTCTATATGCCAGAAATTAAAATTTTCTTTTTGTGGTTTTTCTTTTTGATTTTTATGATTTTACTGGCACCATTGCAACCATTTATTGCTATACACTATACATTCTTTCAGCTCTTTTATCTTAGCTTTGTGCTAGTCATCGTGAGTATAATTGTCTATTTTTATAAAAAAAGAATGGAAGAGGCACGCTCTACTATTTTATTGCAACAAAATATTTTAAAACAACAACTTGAAGAGTTAACACAAAAAGACAAGCTGCTTACAATGCAGTCTAAACAAGCTGTAATGGGTGAAATGATAAGTATGATAGCTCATCAGTGGAGACAACCTCTCTCAAGTGTCACGCTCAATATCTCAAATTTTCAGGTAAAACGGATGTTGAATGCAGAGGTGAGTGATAAAGAACTTGACAGGGTATTAAATAATATAAGTGACACCGCAGTCTATCTCTCTGATACCATAAATGATTTTCAGACCTATTTTAACCCTCAAAAAGAGCTAAAGAAAATAGATGTTATAAATTTAGTAAAAAGGGTCATTAATTTTACTTTACCAAGAGTGAAAAATACAAATATTGAGATAAAAATTGATGTAGAAAAGCCAATAATTATTAAAACTTATGTAAATGAAATAATTCAGGTGCTGCTAAACATCTTAAATAATGCCATAGATGAGTTTATAGAGATGAAAATTGAGAATCCTAAAGTTGTTGTTTGCATTTTAAATGAGGAAGATAATGTTCTTATTGAAGTGCATGATAATGCTGGTGGGATTCATAAAGATAACATTGAATCTATTTTTGAGCCTTATTTTAGTACAAAAGGAAAAAATGGAACAGGTTTAGGTCTTTATATGTCTCAGATGATAATGCAGAAGCAGTTTCATACCCATATTGAAGTTTTTTCCAAGGATAGTACAACGGTCTTCAAAATCAGAGTTCCAAAAACACTATCTTAGTTTTATATTTATTGAGTTATAATAATTAAAAATTAAGGACGATTGATAAATGTATATAGAAGATTTGAAGTTTTCACTTTGGGCAGATTTTATTGAAAGAGATTATCTTGAAAATGAATTTAAAGAGTTGATAGAAAAAAAAATTGTAAATGGAGCTACTTCAAATCCGGCAATATTTAAAAATGCCATTTTAAGTTCACCTGCATACAAAGAACAGTTGTCTTCTTTAGACACAACGCTATCTTCAAAAGAAAAATATGAAGCAGTTGCTATATTTGATATTCAAAAAGCAGCGGATGTGCTTGAACCTTTATATAAAAAGGGTGATGATGGATATGTTAGCATTGAAGTAGATCCTTTTCTTTGTGATGATGCTGTGGCGACAGTGGCAGAGGGTAAGCGTCTTTTTAAGGCAATTGAGCGAAAGAATGTGATGATAAAAGTACCTGCTACAGATGCTGGTTACATTGCAATGGAAGAGTTAATCGCTGTAGGCATACCTGTAAACGCAACGCTTATATTTAAAAAGGAGCAGGCACTTAATTGTGCCGCTGCGTTTACAAGAGGAATAACTAAAGCTGGTAAAAGTGTGGATAGTGTAATAAGTATATTTGTGAGTAGAATTGACCGCGCTATTGATGCAATATTACAAGAAAAAGGTGTGCCAACTGCACTTACGGGCATATACAACACTGCTGTGATATACGAAGCGATAGAAGCAATAAAAGTACCGAGATGTAGAGCTCTTTTTGCTAGTACAGGGGTAAAAGATGATTCTTTACCTCCTTACTATTATGTGGAACAACTCTTAGCGTACAATACAGTAAATACAGCACCTATTGCTACAATAAAAGCATTTGATAAAGATGCAAAAAAAGACAAAGTACTGCCTATATCTGCTGAAGTTATAGAGTCTCATTTTAAAAATATACAAGCAGCAGGCATTAATTTAGATGGGGTGCTAAATAAGCAGATAGAAGATGGACTAGAAGCATTTAAAGATGCATTTAAGGAAATATTGGAGGCATTATGAACACTGAAGTAGATGTGAGCAAACTTACTTTTGAAGAGTTAAAAAAGGTAAGAGCGCACCTGAAAAAGATGATTGAGGTTGGCGGAAGTGACCTTCATGTAAAGGCAAACTCTGTAATCCGTGCCCGTATAAATGGTGAGATAAAACAGTTTTCTGGTGGTATTCTCTCGAAAGAGGATGCACTTACTTTTGCAAAGGAACTTTTACGCGGAAGATTTGCCGAATTTGTAGAGAAAAAAGAGCTAGATCTTGTTTATCCTTTTGATGAAAATAACCGTTTTCGTGTTAATATATTTTTTCAGATGGAAGGTGTTTCTGCTGTTTTTCGTGTTATTCCTGTTAAAATACCAACTGCCCAAGAGTTGCATCTTCCTGAAGTTGTGACAGATTTTGCTTTTAAAGAGAGAGGCTTAGTTCTTGTTACTGGAGTAACAGGAAGTGGAAAATCGACTACTTTGGCATGTTTGGTAAATTCCATTAATCTTACTCGTAAAAAGCATATTATTACCATTGAAGATCCAATTGAATTTGTTCACAAAGATAGAGGATGTATCATAAATCAGCGTTCAGTTGGACAAGATACGAACTCATTTGGTTCTGCTCTTCGCGCTGCACTTCGTGAAGATCCTGACATCATACTTGTAGGAGAAATGAGGGATAAAGAAACAGTAAATCTTGCATTGCATGCAGCCGATACTGGACATTTGGTTTTTTCTACCTTGCATACAATTGATGCAAAAGAGACGGTAAACCGTATTATTGCGCAATTTCCAACGGATGAGCAAAATCGTGTGCGTATGTCATTAGCAGGTGTATTGCAGGGTGTTATATCTCAGAGGCTTATTCCAACTGTTGATGGAAAGCGACGCGCTGCTATGGAAGTGCTTGTGCGGACTCCTACGATTGAAAAACTTATTATGGAAAACCGAGATTATGAAATACGAGATGTAATTGAAGCTGGAAAAGAGCATTATAAATCACAAAGTTTTGATCAGGCTATTTTAGATCTTTACCATGAAGGTGTCATATCTAAGAAACAGGCACTTGACAATGCTACAAGCGCATCTGATTTGGAGCTTAAAATCAATGGACTTACAAGTGGAACAATGTCAGAAAATTTTGCACCTTCAGATAATGATGGAAATAGTAATGTCACAGCTGAAATAAATAATGATGATATTTTTGATTTAAAGTAGAAATTAATTAAAATTTAGGTAAAATTGCGTCCATTTTAAAAAACAAAGGACTTCATATGTTAGAAGGTATAGTTAGAGAGAGTATTGGCAAAAAGGGCACAAAAGCACTTCGCCGTGATGGTTATCTAATTGCGAATATTTACGGAAAAGGGCTTGAAAATATCAATGCTGCGTTTAAAGATAATGAGTATATCCGTGCTGTTCGTAATAAAGAGACATTGGCATTTCCAGTTTCAATTAATGGAAACGAAATGAATGTTGTAGTTCAATCATATGAGTCACACGCTGTTACAGGAAAACTTTTACATG
>NZ_JALUKE010000017.1 GCF_027056685.1 Sulfurimonas sp. | reverse complement strand
CAATTATCTATGAAAAAAAGTGTACAAAGATAGATAAAACTTTTGATTCAGTTGCCAAAGCAAAGGCATTTGTTGTCTCTAAAAAAGTTTGTAAAGATTTGAATCCTAAAGAACTTCAAGCAGTTGGACTTTATTTGAGAAATAGATAGTGGTGAAATGGATTCTATAAATTTTTTCTCAATTATCACTATTGCTTTTTTAGGCTCATTTGGACACTGTATAGGTATGTGTGGTGGTATTGTTGTTGCATATAGTACAACGAAAATAGATGATAAATGGAGTAAAACAAAGCAATCATTTGCGCATCTTCTTTACTCTTTTGGTCGTATTTTTACATATACCCTTCTTGGTGCTATGTTTGGATTTTTAGGAGGGGTGGCTACTTTTAATAACTTTACAAATGGAATGTTACTTATAATCGCAGGTACTTTTATGATACTTGCAGGACTTTCACTCTCTGGAAAAATTAAATTTTTAACACTTGTGGAACACTCTTTTGCAAGTAGTTCTTGGTACACAAAAACTTTTCGTCAGTTGTTACAGACAAAATCCCTTTGGAGCTTTTTTATTCTTGGTATGCTAAATGGTCTGCTTCCCTGCGGTTTAGTTTACTTTTTTGCTATTACTGCAGCAAGTACAGCAAGCCCTCTTTATGGAGCAGTTGTAATGTTTGTTTTTGGATTAAGCACCGTACCTGCTCTTTTTAGTCTTGGCTTTTTCGTTGGAATTTATAAAAATGGTAAACTGAGAAATATTATGATTCGTCTTGCTGCTGTTGCAGTGATTATTTTTGGTTTTTATACTATAAGAAATGGATATTACTACATAAAATATCCACAAAAGACAGTATCAGAGTGCTGTGAATTTAACCCTGATGCTATAAACAAGCAAAATAAATAAGTTAGATTTTACACCCTTTACCAGCAATATCTCGCAGGCTTGATTCTCGAAACATTCTTTGCATGAGCAGTTTAGGTTCCATCCACTGATCATGTAGGGCACATTTACACATACCGTTGCAAAATCCTATGCCTAAGATGCACTCTTCATCTTTTATAGAGTCATTAAAAATATTTAAAATATCATCTACTTTTATTTCTGACGCATCTTTTTTAAGTTTGAAGCCACCTTCTCGTCCACGAATAGACTCTATAAAATCTGCCTTTACAAGTTCTGTCATAATTTTAGTTAAAAATTTATATGGAATGCTCAATTCATTGGAAAGTTCTGTTGCGCTAAAGAGAGTTTTTTCTTTATGGTCTGCAATGTAAGCCAAAATTCGTATAGCATATTGAGATGTATTATTAAGTTTCATTATATGATTCCTCTGTATGTATTCTACTACAATTAGATTAATTAAAATTTAATTACTACTTAAAGGTAGAATTAAAATAATTCCTGCTACTATTCCAATTACTACTTATAGGTAGAATTTAAAATAGGAAGAGAAATGACTGAACGTATTACCAAAGATATGGCCAGAAATATTTACTTTGGCGGCGGTCTTTTTGCTATTTTGGTTTTTACTGGATTGACATTTGATACGGTCCATAGAATACCAGAATTAAGCCATGCAAGCAAAATTACAAAATCAGTAGTTGCAGGAAAAAAGATATGGGAAGACAACGATTGTGTTGGTTGCCATAC
>NZ_JALUKE010000016.1 GCF_027056685.1 Sulfurimonas sp. | reverse complement strand
TTACATCATATCTTCCTAAATCACTGCCGTTTGCATCAATGTAAATACCAAATTTATTGTACATATTACCACCGATGTTCATACCTTGATGACAGAGTATGCAACCTTTTGTTTTAAAGAGGCTGTAACCCTCTTTAGCTGCGTTTGAGATTGCTTTCTTGTCTCCTCTAAGGTAGCGATCAAAAGGTGCATTTGGTGTGATGAGCGTTTTTTCATACTCGGCTATTGCGTTTGTAATGTTGGCTTTTGTTATTCCATCTTTATAGATAGTGTCAAATTGTTGTTTATAAGCAGTTTTATTGAGTTTTGGTATGAGCTTTTTAAAACTGTTTGCCATCTCAACAGGATTCTCAACTGGTCCCGCGGCTTGGTCTTGTAAAGTCGCCGCTCTTCCGTCCCAAAATTGTCTAAAGTTAAAAACGGCATTGTAAACAGTAGGTGAATTTCTTGTTCCGGTGAGTCCATGATATCCAAAAGAGACTCTAAGATTATCATCTCCTCCATCATTAAGGTTATGACAAGTTGCACAACTTACGCTGTTGTCAATGGAGAGACGAGTGTCAAAAAAGAGCTTTTTTCCTAGAGCGGCTTTTTTTTCATTGACCTTTACTTTTAGAGGAATCGGAGAGATAAGAGCATCTGCTTGAAGAAGCACCATGTGTGAGAATAAGAGCGATAGAAGGAGATATTTATACATGCTATCATTCTAACTAAAATCAACTGAAATAACAATAGAGGTACTTACGGCTGATTTATTTTAAAAGGTAACACAGTTCTTTAATATTACCACTAAGCATTTGAATAGCTTGACGAAAACTAATTCAGAAATTCTTTCTCAGCATCTTTATCAAATGCAATTTTATACATTTATCCCAGCTTTGAGATTATCAATTCTTTTGTCTGCTATCATTTCATCTAGTTTGTCAAAGTATAATTCTATTGCTTTTTCAACAAGACTTGTTCTTGTTCTATCAAGTTCTTGTGCATATTCATCAAGAGTTTGTACAACATCTTTTTCTAATCTAATATTAATTGCTTGTTTCATAATAGTAAACTTTTAATTTATTTTTTGTATACACAACTGTAGTGCAAATAAAAGACTTTTTCAAGTGGCTTACAACGGCGAAGCTCGTTTTTGTTATGCAGAACGGCTATCAAGGTACAGAGTGTCAGGAGATAAGTCTTGACCATTTGCCCATTGAATAGAGTCAAAATAGGGTTTAACTGTTTTAAAGTAAGTTTTATCTTGTAATTGTTTGAAAAAAACTTTATCAATATAAGGTTTCATGTCAAAAACTTTTTTTTCTCCATTTTCAAAAGAGAGCAAAATTTCATAATTGTCTTGTGCTTTTACATCTATAATATTAGGTGTCATAATTCACTCCTATTTCAAAGGTTCAATTCTAAAAATCTCTTCACCAGCAATGGCTAATTCCCAATCAGCCATTAACTCATCTTAGTGAATTTCAATCCAAGCTTCTACTAGTTTTCTTTTATTTGTCTTCATATCACCTTCAAGCATTTTTCCTTCTGGAATAGTAAAAATAGCTTGTTTTCCTTGATATTTGACATGTATATGAGCTAATTTATGTTTTCTATTGTCAAAATAATACATTGAGATTATAATTCCATAAAACATTGAAATAATT
>NZ_JALUKE010000015.1 GCF_027056685.1 Sulfurimonas sp. | reverse complement strand
TGCTGCGTTTAAACTTGGATCGTTAATCGTGGCTATAGCTATTTTCATGGTCTTCCTTAGAGCGCTTTAGACTTTTTCTCGCCCTCTTTTTTATATTTTTGTGCATAGAGGTGTGATTCTACTGTCGCTTTTTGGTGCAGGAACTCACCGAACATAATAAGTGCAACACCTTTAATGTGAGAAACCCTCTCTTGTATATCTGAAATAGTACCCTTGTAAACCTTTTCATCCGCCCAAGTGGCGCGTTCAACTACCCAACATGGGGTATTTTTAAGATACCCTAATTCCAACGCACTCTCTTTGAGTTTTTGAATAAGAGAGATGGAGAGATAAAAAGCAAACGAAGAGTGTTTGTTTGAGAGTAGCTGTTTAAGTGACTCAGGATTTGGTGTACGACCCTCAAGCCGTGAGATAATGAGTGTTTGTGAAACTCCGGGAATAGTGTACTCAATGTTTACAGCCGCTGCTGCACCAAACGCAGCGGTCACACCAGGAATAGTTACATACTCTATTCCCTCACTCTCTAAAAACTCTATCTGTTTTGCAGTTGTTGAAAACAGAGAACTGTCTCCAGTATGCAAACGCACAAACTTTTTATGATGATGCTCTTTTATGAATTTAAAAATATCCTCATAAGCCATATCAGCAGAGTTAGCAATAAGTGCATCATCTCTACACCAATCTAAAAGTTCACGAGGCACTAAAGAACCCGTATAAAGCACAACCTCTGCTTCTTGTAAGGCTTTCATACCTTTCACTGTTATAAGTTCGGGGTCTCCAGGACCTGCTCCTACGAATGTAATCATTTTATATCTTTCCTTACAATTATCTGGTGCATTACCCTCTCAGGTTCAGGCATCAACAAACTCATTTTGTAAGTTGTAAGACTCACACTTTTTATATCAAAAGCAATGTTTGCTTGTTTTAAAACTGTTATAGCTGTTGTAAGATGTTGGAGCGTTACAAAATTGGCTACCATAATGCCACCATCGGCTAACCTTTCATACAAATAATCTAGCTCACTGATGACTTTGTCACCACCACCACCGACAAAAATTCTCTCAGGAGTGCTTAGCTCTTTTTTATACTCTTCACTCGCCTCACCGATGGAGAGTTTTGTATCTAAAATTTTATGTTTTTTGAGAGAGTTTTGTATCATCTTCGCTCTTTTTTCATTCTTCTCAAAAAGGATACTCTTTATTTTGTATCGTTTATAACCATCAATACTTACAGAACCAGAACCAGCACCGATGTCCCACAAAAGCATATTTGGCTGTAGGTCAAGATTTTGTAAAGAGATATGGCGTTTATAGCTTTTTGTAATCATCCCATTTTCATGCTCTATGCTCTCTTCACTTGAGATATTTGGCAGAGGTTTATAATTGCGTTTGATAAGGAGTGAGTAAGGCATATGAGGAGGGTTTTGCACCATTTTTTGCAATGTTGTACTTGAAAAAAGTTCATCACCATAACCAAATCGTTCTCCAAGTGTGATGTTTACATTCTCTTCATCCAAAAATTTTGTCGCTTCTAAAAGTATGCTCGGTGTATTCTCATCACAAATCACAAAAGTATAATCTTTTGTTAAAAAGTTCTCTAAGTCTATAAAACTTTTTCCATGTAGAGTTACAATGCCAGTTTTGACAAGACTC
>NZ_JALUKE010000014.1 GCF_027056685.1 Sulfurimonas sp. | reverse complement strand
GCTAAGAGCTCCATCCAAAATAGCTGAGTATAAGAGTGCTTTTGTTTCTAAACCTGTAGTTACTGACCAGCCAAAACCATGCACCACATCATCAGGTTGAAGTAAATTTGCTTCTCCTTTTAAATAAGGATAATGTGTGTTGAAGTTTTGAATGTAATTATGTCCAATACGAATAGCTGTACCACCAAAAGTAGAAACATCAAATCTTCCAGCACTGACACCGTAATGGTTAAACCAATCAGCTTTTATTGAATCGGAAAGAGTGCTTTGCCAAGACTTTATTCCATGTTGCCAAAGTAAATTGACGCTAAAGTAAGTATTTAGCTGTGTATTCCAACCTTGAGGTTGCGCATTGCCTATGATTTTATGGAAACTATTTTGAATAAATTCTGCACCTGATTCTTTACCAATAACTCCAAATTCTATACTGTATTCAGTAAAGCTACTTTGATTCCATTCAAGTAAAAAAGTAGAAAGAGCAAGATACCCAGTGTAAGGGAAGTCATTGTATTGAGGTGTCTTTAGGCGTGTATTTTCAGGTGTTACAATCATCTGTTCAAGATTTATTCCTGCATTATGATGTTTTGTAGTATCAATAGGAATGGAAATTTTTTGGAGTAAGGAAGTAAAAGTATCACTATAAGGATTTTTTTGTGTATGGTTATCTTCAAGCCAAATTAAAGAAGCAGCACTAGTAAAGTGCATATCATGCCCTGCAAAAAAATCATTGTAGATGGTGAAAGAGACACTATCAGCATAGAGTGAAGTTGATATAAGCAAAATATTACTAAGAATTTTTTTCTTCATTGTGTCCCCACTGTTATTAATTAACTAATTGATTAGTTATTTGTACTATTTAAAAAGTAAATTATTGCTTAAAAATGAAAAATCTACTCCTCTAACACAACAATTTTTGGTTTTTTAGACATAAATGGTGGTTTTGCAAACCAGATTAAGAGAATAAGTGCGATGCTGATATAGCTTGAAATAAGTAAAATATCGTCATTTGCTCGTGTTGAAGCTTGTTGGTCTATGATGTGGTTTATGGTAGGTAGGGCAGGGATGCCAATATGGTGTAAAGAGTCCATAAATTCTTGCGTTGCATGTGAAAATCTTGTAATATTTTCGCTATAGACTGCATGGTGAATATCGCCTTGTCTCTCCCACATTGTTGTGGCTATGGAAGTACCAAAACTCCCACCTAAAATTCTAAGAAAGTTTACAAGTCCCATAGCAGATGCAATACGAGTGATGGCGATTTCAGAGATGATTATACTTGTAAGTGGAACAAAAAACATTGCCATTCCTGCACCCATAAGTAAGCGTGGTAAAAAGGCATCCATAAGCGTGATATTGACCGTAAATTGTGCCATCCAGTAATAGCTTGCTGCAAAAATAATAAAACTGATACTTACAAGGACGCGAAGGTTTAAACGGTGGAGATTACTGCCAACAATAGGGGATAGTAAAAAGGCAAATACTCCCACACCTGCCGAGGCAAATCCAGCCCAAAAAGCAGAGTAGCCTAGCTGCGTTTGCAACCATAGAGGAAAGATGACACCACCACCTAGGAAGATGGTGTAGCCTAGACTTATGGCGATGGTTCCTACAGAAAAATTACGGTTTGTAAAGAGTGTCAAATCAACAACAGGATGTTCATCAAATATCTCCCAGACTATGAAGATTGAGAGTGTTACTACTGCTGTAATTGCTAAAATTATGATGGTTGGCGAATTGAACCAGTCGAGATTGTTTCCTTTATCGAGCATAATTTGTAAACTTGCAACACCAACTATGAGTAGGGCTAAACCTGTAAAATCTATGGGGAGTTTCAAGATGGTTGTTTCACGATCTTTGAGCATATTCCAAACAATAAATGCACTTAGAAAGCCTATGGGTACATTGATATAAAAAATCCATGACCATGAAAAATTATCTGTAATGTAGCCACCAAGAAGAGGTCCGACAATAGGTCCAACAGTAGCAGTCATTGCCCAAAAAGCAAGTGCAAGACCTTGTTTGTGTTTTGGATAGATTGAGAGTAGAAGACTTTGTGAGAGTGACATCATGGGAGCTGCTACAATTCCCTGTAAAACCCTTGCTCCTATGAGTAGATTGTAATCAGGTGCGAGTCCACATAGCCAAGAGACAAGGGCAAATAAAAAGGTAGAAGCTACAAAAAGATGTACCTCTCCAAAGCGTTTTGCGAGCCAGCCAGTAAGGGGCATAAAGATGGCATTGGCCGCTGCAAACGCAGTAATGACCCATGTTCCTTGATCTGGTGTAACTCCTAAATCCCCAGCAATGGCAGGGATGGAGACATTGGCTATGGTTGTGTCAAGAACTTGCATAAAGGTAGCAAGTGCAAGTGCCAAGGTAGCAATTGTGAGTTGTAGTGTTGAAAAAGAGCTAAGGTTCTCCTCCTTACTCAAATATTTTTCCTTATAATTTTTTGAGCCATATTTGTTGCTTCTTGCATAGCATTTTTATACAGTATCGCTGAAAAGTTTTTATTTTGAGTAATTTTCATTTGAGAGAGTGCATCTCTATCTTGTTGGTGTATGTCCACTGTAGCGACCATCGAGTTACCTACATGAAGTGGATACTTTTGAAGCTCTTTAGCATTTAAGGCGATACGAATAGGAATACGCTGTACAATTTTAATCCAATTTCCTGTGGCATTTTGTGGAGGTAAAAGTGAAAAAACGGCTCCAGTCCCTGCTGATATTCCCACGACTTTACCATGATAAACAACATCTTTTCCATACAAATCAGAGTAGAGTTTTACATTTTGATTAACTTTTATATGGCGAAGTTGTGTCTCTTTGAAGTTTGCATCTACCCAAAATCCATCTGTGGGAATAATTGCTAAAAGGGTTGATTGGAGTGAAACATTTTCTCCAATGCTAAAATTCTTTTTCGTGACAATACCACTATGAGGAGCATAAATATTGCATCGTTTAAGAGTAAGATAAGTGCGTTTGAGTGATACAATGGCATTTTGAACTTGTGGATTTTTTGTAATATTGACATCTCTAATCACTGCTTGAATTGCTTTTACTTTTTGACGCATAATGTGTAGATTTTGTCTCGCTTCTTTGTAGGCATACTCCAAATGTTCAAATCTATTAATGGCAATTGCATGGTGCTTTTCTAAGACCTGATTGCGTTTAAAGTCGGCTTCTGCTTTTTGCATTTTAAGCGTAGCAAGTGCTACATTAAACTGCGCCTCTTTTGCTTGAATATGGAGTGCTTTTATTTTACGAACTGTCTGTGCTAGCGTGGATTTTGCCTGTTCAAATGAGAGATTTGCATCTCTTGTATCGAGTCGTCCAAGAAGTTGCCCTTTTGTTACATACTGCGTTTTATGGACAAAAATCTGCTTGACCACTCCTGATGTTTGGGGTGTTACATAGATGATATTTTGAGAGACATAGGCATCGTCTGTAGATTCATAATATTGTGCATAAAGGTAGTAGTAAAATGCGTAAGCTACGCCACTTGCGATAAATAGAAAAATGAGTAAGAAAAGAATATTGTTGCGTTTATTGCTGTTTTGTGAGGAGTGTTTTGTTTGTGACAATACTGCGCCTTTGGCATAAAGTTAGAAAAAAGTTAGAAAATAGACTTCTTTTTAAGAAGTCTAATAATAGCATAAAGTCGGTTTATGCTATTACATTTTTGGAATCTTTTCTCTCATATTCACACTGAAAAGTAGTATGTTCTACATCAAAGGCATCATGAAGTTTTTTCTCTAGTTTATCTATGACTCTGTTTGACTCTGAGAGGTTTATGTCTTCATTGAAATCAAGATGTGCTTCAAGGTTTATTTGGTGGTCATTGAGTTTCCAGATATGAATATGATGCACATCTTTTATCTCTTTTTCCTCTTCGATGGCTTTGACTATATCATCTATATCTACTCCCTCGGGTGTAAATTGCATCAAAATAGCACTGCTCTCTTTTACAAGTCCAAATGATGCCCAAATTAGATACAGAGCAATAAGCATAGAGATAAGCGGATCGATCCAAAAGATGCCAAAGTAGTACATTAAAATTCCACCACCGACAACTGCAACACTTGTCATGACATCAGTTAGTAGGTGCAAATAGGCTGCTTTCATATTCATATTACCGTGTGCATCATCTTTGATGAGCAATACACTTGCTGCGTTTAGCACGATGCTAAGTGTACCAAGTCCAATTACCCAAATGGAATTGACCGCTTCTGGATGGTAAAATTTATGAAATGCTTCGATGATAAGAAAGATTGCAATTCCGATAAGTACAGAAGCGTTAAAAAGTGCTGCAAGTATCTCTGCTCGTTTATAACCAAAAGTTTTTGACTCGTTATTTGGTTGCGCTGCAAGTCTGTTAGCTACATAAGCAATAACAAGTGCAAGTACATCGCTAAAGTTGTGCATTGCATCACTCAGAAGTGCTAGTGAGCCTGAAAATATTCCTCCCACAATTTGTGAGAGTGTGATGATGACATTTAAAACAATGGTAATAAAAAGATTTTTACCACTTACATCGTGGTGATGGTGTTCACTCATAATTTTCTCCTAAATTAATTAACTAACCAATTGATTAATTATATCTTGTCTATTTTTAATTTTTGTTGAAAGAGTGTATGAATTTCTTTTGTAGGCAAAATTCCAACATGTCTGTAAATTTCATACCCTTTATTGTCGAGAATAATCTGTGTCGGAATCATTTGCACCCTAAGTCTATAAGCCGCATTTCTTTCTTTGTGCACATTTACAAAGTAGATAGGGTACTCAGGATGTTGCTGCTTGATTTTATAAAGCTTTCGTCCCATAATCTGACAACTATGACAGCTATCAGAGCCGACTTCTATAAAAGTCATTTTATGTTTAGTAACTTGGCTCAAAACCTCTGTAAAAGGTGTCTCTTGAAGCATTGCTTCTTCTGCATTTAGACTGATAGAGAAAAGAATTCCCATAAGTAATACTATTGTTTTCACTATTTTGTCTCCTTGTTTTGTTGTATGATTTCAATGTTTAAAGCATCGAAAAGTGTCATAATATTTTCATCCATATTTACATTTCCTATTATGATTTTGTCTGTGTGTAAAGAGAGCAAAAAAGCTACAAGCCTAAATGCTTTACCGTGATCAGCTTTAAAGGCAGGATTTTTTATGAACTCTTGTGAAATTTGTTTTTTCCTTTCTGTTAAGTGTGTTACTTCTAGCCAGGCAGTTCTTCCAAAATTTTGACTCAGTTCTTTTTTGTTTTCATCTAAAAGTTGGACAACTGTTTCATAGGGTGGATGTTCTGGCTCATAATGAATAGTAACGGACTCAAGTGCATCAATATTCTTATGCAGTTTTTCTACCACTTCATCTATGCTCTTATGTGCTTTAGCAGCATTGAGCTCTGCCACGCTCAATTCTATATCTGCAAAATAAACACTACCTGACTTGCGTACATTTAATCTTTTTATATTTGTAATGTCAGGCTCACTCATCACTATTTTTTCAATAGCATCGTTCATCTCTATGTCAGCTGCATCAAGTAAAGAGAGCGTTCCCTCTTTAAGTACATCAAATGCCCCTTTTAAAATCATCACAACTATAATAATGACAGAGACTTCCTGTGCATAAGGAACTTTATAGTGATGTGCAATAAGACCGATGATGACGATTATCCCTGCGCCAATATCACCAAGCCAGTTGATAGCATCTGCCTGAACACCTGGAGATTTCAGTCGTTTTGATGCTCTTAGTTCATAAAAATAAAAAACATACTGAATGAGAACAATAGTAAAGATAAACCCAATAGTTGTCCATATCTCTGTGGGGGTTTTCATCCCTGTTTCAAAAAAGACAGAGTGAACAATCTCATATCCCGCAT
>NZ_JALUKE010000013.1 GCF_027056685.1 Sulfurimonas sp. | reverse complement strand
TTCTCATCATTTTTAGTGTTGGAACCGCAGGCGATGTCCGAAGTACCGACGAGGACTTACCTCAAACGCAGTAATAAATAAAAAAGCAATGTCTGGAGGACAAGCGAAGACGGAGCTCCCAAACGCAGTAGGTAATCACAAAGAACATCCACAAGTCATACTCTCACAACCCAACTCCCCCTTACCAACATATAAGCCTAAAAAGATATAATTACAAGATATTAATAAAGGTATAGAAACTTCCAAATGAACTATTTTGCAAAAAGAATTATTCCCTGTTTAGATGTAAAAGATGGACGCGTTGTTAAAGGCGTTAATTTTGTTGGGCTCAAAGATGCAGGTGACCCTGTAGAAGTTGCCCGCCGTTACAATGAAGAAGGTGCAGATGAACTTACATTTTTAGACATTACCGCCTCATCTGACAATAGAGACACCATAGTAGACATTGTTGCTAAAGTTGCTCGTGAAATATTTATACCTTTAACTGTTGGTGGTGGCATCCGTAAACTTGATGATATTTACAAACTCTTAAATGTCGGATGTGACAAAGTGAGTGTAAACTCAGCAGCTATAAAACGACCAGAACTCATAGATGAAGGTGCAAAAAGGTTTGGCTCACAATGCATTGTAACCGCCATAGATGTGAAAAAAACTGGTGATGTTTATAATGTTTATCTTAATGGTGGCAGAGTAGATACTGGCATAAACGCAGTAGAGTGGGCGAAAGAGGTGGTCTCTCGTGGAAGTGGAGAAATTTTACTTACCTCAATGGATGCAGATGGTACAAAGGCAGGATTTGAGCTAAATATTACTGAGCAAATATCTAAAGCTGTAAATGTTCCTGTTATTGCAAGTGGTGGAGCAGGGACAATGGAGCATATAAAAGAGGCATTTACACATGGTGCAGATGCAGCACTTGCTGCTTCCATCTTTCACTATAAAGAGATAGATATTATGGATCTCAAACATTACCTGCATAATCAAAATATTCCGGTAAGATTATAAAGCAACTACTTGCGTGAGCTCTCTGCTGAAGAGAACACAGCGTTAGCGTAAACAAAGGAATTACTTCCTTTGTTGTTAAAAATAATAAGGGAAAGGTTCCCTTGAATTTATAAAATAAATTGAAGGAATGAAATGATAATTTGTGCTGGAAATAGTGAAAACTTCTCATTTGCAACACCTATGGGAGTAGGGCTTATTGAGAGTGCTATAAATATAACAAGATTATGTTTGTTTGACAAACCAGAATTTTTACTCTTCGTAGGAACTGCTGGAAGTTATGGTGACTCAAAATTATTTGACATAATAGAATCTAAAACTGCTGCAAATATAGAACTCTCTTTTTTAAACAGTGATGCTTACACTCCACTAGACAATGTTGTCACTACTAACACAACAAACAAAAAAGATATAGTAGTAAACTCTTCAAATTATATCTCTACAAACGCAGCCCTTACAAAAAAGTTTTTAAAGCTTGGAATAGGCATTGAAAATATGGAATTTTTCTCTGTATTAAAGGTTGCACAAGAGTTTAACATACCAGCGGGTGGCGTTTTTTGTATAACAAACTATACAAATAAAACTGCTCATGAAGATTTTTTAAAAAATCATGAGAAAGCAAAAGAACTACTAGAAATCCATGTCAAAAACAGAATTAAGGAACTTACATCCAAATGAGTACAACAAAACCATCCCTTTATGACTTCACACAAAAAGAGCTAACAGCGTTAGTCAAACCATCATTCCGTGCAAAACAAATATATGGTTGGTTATACCATCAGTACACAGAAAATTTTGATGAGATGAAAAATATTCCTAAAGCTATGAAAGAGGAACTTACACAAAAATATTGCATAAATCCTATGAAAATAGTAAAAAAAGAGGAGTCAAGTGACGGCACTATTAAGTATCTTTTTGAGTTACAAGATGGTAAAACAGTTGAAACTGTTTGGCTTAAAATGAAAGATGAAAAGTATGATGAAGATGGAACACTTATACAAGAAGCAAGATATACAATCTGTGTTTCAACACAGGTAGGGTGCAAAGTAGGATGTGCATTTTGTTTAACAGCTAAAGGTGGTTTTACAAGAGATTTAACCGCTGGAGAGATAGTAGCGCAAGTAGTAAATTTAAAACGAGATAACAATCACAAACATAACCGTAAAATAAACATAGTTTATATGGGAATGGGTGAACCTCTCGATAATCTTGACAACCTTGCACAAGCCATAGAAATTTTTAAAGAGGAAGAGGGCTTAGCAATATCAGCAAAAAGACAAACTGTTAGTACAAGTGGTCTCTCAAATAAAATAGATCAGCTTGGTAAAATGGATTTAGGTGTGCATATTGCCATATCTCTTCATGCAGTAGATGATGCACTAAGAAGTGAACTTATTCCTATGAATAAAGCACACAATATAAATTCAATTATAGAGGCTGTAAAACGCTTTCCAATAGACACACGCAAGCGTGTTATGTTTGAGTATCTTGTTATTAAAAATAAAAATGACGACCTCGGCAGTGCTAAAAAACTTGTTAAACTACTTACTGGTATTAAAGCAAAAGTAAACCTTATATACTTTAATCCTTATCCAGGAACACCCTATGAGAGACCAAGCCGTGAAGATATGGTGAACTTTCAAGAGTATCTTATTAATCATGGCTTATTATCCACTATACGCGATTCTAAAGGCATTGATATCTCTGCAGCTTGTGGTCAATTAAAAGAAAAAAATCAGGATGAAATTAAAGGTGATTTTTAACAGATAGATAACAAATCCAGGAGTATAATTCCATCGAAATAGTGTTCTTGTATAGTTTCTAAATGAGAGATTTTACAAGAAGTCTAAAATTTATTAAAGGATCATTATGGGTGATTTTACTGGCGTAGATATTGGAGAAGTAATTTTATTGGTTACTGTGTTTACTGTTGGAGTTGGCGGCTTTATCTGGGCAGCACTAAAAGAGGACTAAATTGAAGACGACCAACACACCAGGGAGGTCGTCTATAAATGTAATAATACCCTACTAATCTTAAAAAAATCTATCATCAATCTCTTTCATTCACACATTGTTCTAACTTGTGAATACTTTACAACTTTTCATCATACAAATTTAAAAATTTCCTAAATTATTAAGAGTTTTTTTATATAAATATAAGCTTATAAAAATATTTATGTAAGCTTAAAGTACCTATTTTAGGGGTATATAGAGTTTTACACATCTTATTCACATATTTAAAAAGAAAAAAATTATCTCTATTGAAAAGTTATTCACATATGGGAATAACTTTTTCAAAAACAGACTATTATTAGACTTCTTACAAACTCTGCATAGCCACTTTCTCAAAATCAACTTTACTTTTAATATTATACTTTTTATCATAAAGCTCAAATTCAAGTTCACTTGCATGAAGCAGTAATCTTGTTGCACCAGAATTTTCAATTCTATCTTGCGGTGTTAGTTCTCTATCTAAAAAACGAAGTATATTTTCCTCACTCTGTCCATAAATTGGATCACCAACTATTGGATGTTTCACGTGAAACAGATGCACCCGTATTTGATGTTGTCTTCCTGTATGTGGTGAACACTCAATAAGCGTCATATCTTTATCTGCAAAATAGTTTAAAGGTTTAAAATCTGTTTTTGATGGCTTTCCAGCGGGATCAACTTTTACAACCATGCGCACAAGTGCGCTCTGGGCTTGAAATCGTAAAAGTGGCTCTTCCACGCTAAACTCCTCTTTCACCTCTCCATGAACAAGAGCTAAATACTTCTTTTGCATCTCTCTCTCTTGAAACATCATCTTTATATCTCTTTCACTTACTCTATTTTTAGCACATAAGACAAGTCCACTTGTCTCTTGATCTATTCTATGTGCAATATTTGCATCTCGTCCAAACTGAAACTTCAATTCATCGATAAGAGAGTAGGGTGTCTTTTTACTTTGAGGGTGAATAAGAACGCCACTTGGTTTATCAAAGACTACAAACTCCTCCTCTACAAAGCTAGGTTCTAAACCTTTTGTAATGGGTTCAAAGTATATAAACTCAAACTCTCCCTCAATTTCACCTGCAGTCTTGAGCATCTCTTTGCCATCCACAAGCACACGACCTTTTGATATAAATCGTTGGGCTTCTCTTTGAGTATATCCTAGTTCATTTACCAGATACAAAAAAGCTTTTTGTTTCTTAGGCACATACATTTTTTTTATTACAAATGGCAAATTAAATCTCCTCTTTAATCAACTTTTTACTATAGTTTCAGTAGAATTGATTACTTAATTTATACGAATTTTAGCATAAAAGGCAAATATATGGTTGATAGATATTCCCGTCCAGAAATGGCATCAAAATGGACATACCAAGCAAAATACCAAGCATGGTTAGATGTAGAGAAAGCAGTAGTGAAAGCTTGGGCAAAACTTGGAAAAATTCCTCAAGATGATGCTGATAAGATTGTTGCAAATGGAAATTTTGATATTAAGCGTATTGATGAGATAGAAGCTGTTACTCGTCATGACCTTATTGCGTTTACAACATCAGTTTCAGAAACTCTTGGTGATGAGTCACGTTGGTTCCATTATGGAATGACATCTTCTGATACTATCGACACTGCAGTAGCACTTCAGATGAAAGACTCTTTATCACTCATTATTGAAGATGTAAAGATGATTATGGAATCTATTAAAAAACGAGCAACGGAACATAAAATGACTCTTATGGTTGGTCGTTCTCATGGTATTCACGGTGAGCCTATTACATTTGGTCTTGTTCTTGCTGTTTGGTATGATGAGATGAAACGCCATTTAGAAAACTTAGAGCAGACTATGGAGGTCATTTCTGTTGGTCAAGTAAGTGGAGCAATGGGAAATTTTGCACATGCACCACTTGAACTTGAAGAGTATACTTGCGCAGAGCTAGGTCTCAAACCTGCACCTGTTTCAAATCAAGTTATACAAAGAGACCGTTATGCTCGTCTTGCTTCTGCTTTAGCACTTATGGCATCTTCTATAGAAAAATTTGCGGTTCAAGTTCGCCACTGGCAACGCACAGAAGTATATGAGTGTGAAGAGTATTTTGCAAAAGGACAAAAAGGTTCTTCTGCAATGCCACATAAACGCAATCCAATTTTAACTGAAAATATAACAGGTCTTGCAAGAATGATACGCGCTTATGCAGCACCAGCTATGGAAAATGTAGCACTTTGGCACGAACGAGATATTAGTCACTCATCAACTGAGCGTTTTTGGCTACCAGACTCTTTCATCACATCTGACTTTATGCTTCACCGTATGAACAATGTTATAGCCAACCTAACAGTTTACCCTGAAAATATGATGAGAAATCTCAACTTAACAGGTGGTTTGGTTTTCTCACAACGCGTTTTACTTGAATTACCACTTCAAGGTGTAAGCCGTGAAGATGCATATAGAATTGTACAAAGAAACGCAATGAAAGTTTGGGAAGAGATTCAACAAGGTCGTCCAACTACAAATGAAAAAGGTGAATCACTTTACCTTAATCATCTTTTAGCCGATGAAGAACTAAGAAGTAAACTCAGCGAAGAGCAAATTCGTGAATGTTTTAATTATGATTACTACACTAAAAATGTAGATAATATTTTCAAAAGAGTATTTGGAGAATAGGCAAAGATGATAACAGTTATAAAAAGAAATGGAAGAACAGAACCTCTTGACATTTCAAAAATACAAAAATACACTTCTGCGGCCGTCAAAGGCTTATACAATGTAAGTCAAAGTGAACTTGAAGTTGATGCACAAATCCATTTTCGTGATGGAATAACATCAAAAGAGATTCAAGAGACACTTATAAAAACAGCAGTAGATAAGATTGACATCGATGCTCCTAACTGGACTTTCGTTGCCTCTCGTCTTTTCCTCTTCAATCTTTACCATCAAGTAAATGGTTTTACAGGATATTGCTCTTTAGAGAAATATCTTGAAAAAGGTGAAAAAGAGGGACGCATTCTTTTAGGTCTTAAAGAGATGTATGACCTTGAAGAACTTCAAAAGCATATTGAACCAGAGCGTGACTTACAATTTAATTATCTTGGAATTAAAACGCTTTATGACAGATACCTTATTAAAGATAGAAATTCAAATCCTATAGAGTTACCACAGCATATGTTTATGGCTATTGCAATGTTCTTAGCACAAAGAGAAGAAAAACGCCAAGAGTGGGCAATAAAATTTTATAACATGATAAGTAAGTTTGAAGTAATGTTAGCAACACCAACACTCTCAAATGCAAGAACACCACGACACCAACTTAGTTCTTGTTATATTGGTTCTACTCCCGATAACATCGAGGGTATTTTTGATGCATACAAAGAGATGGCAATGCTTTCTAAATTTGGTGGCGGTATTGGTTGGGACTGGACACAGGTTCGCTCTATGGGTTCATATATTGATGGACATAAAAACGCAGCAGGCGGTACAATTCCATTTCTAAAAATAACAAATGACATAGCAATCGCAGTTGATCAACTTGGAACTCGTAAGGGTGCTATAGCTGTCTATCTTGAGCCATGGCATATTGATGTAAATGACTTTTTGGATTTGAAGAAAAACTCTGGTGAAGAGCGCCGCCGTGCGCATGACCTTTTCCCTGCAATGTGGCTCAATGACCTCTTTATGCAACGCGTTCAAGAGGATGCAATCTGGACACTTTTTGACCCTTATGATGTACGAGAACTCACTAACCTTTATGGAGATGAATTTAACAAGCGTTATTTAGCATTAGAACAAGATGAAAACCTTATAAAAGAGAAGATTAAAGCGAAAGATTTATGGAAAAAGATACTTACTTCTTACTTTGAAACCGGCTCACCATTTTTATGTTTTAAAGATAATGCTAACCGTGCAAATCCAAACGACCATTTTGGTGTTATACGAAGTTCTAATCTCTGTACAGAAATTTTTCAAAACACACAGCCAAATCACTATAAAATCAAATTTATCTTTGAAAACGGTGAGAGTGTTAGTTATGAAGAGAATGAAATAGTCAAAGTTGATAGCGGCATAGAAAAACCAGCGAAAAAAGTGACTGCACTTGATTCACTTGGTGGTATGCAAATTTTTGTTGTTGAAAAAGAAAAGGTGAATGGCTCAACTGCCGTATGTAATCTTGCTTCAGTAAACCTCTCTAAAATTAACACAAAAGAAGAGATAGATAGAATCGTCCCTACCGCTATTCGATGTTTAGATAATGTAATTGATTTGAACTTTTACCCTGTAGAAAAAGTAAAACGAACAAATATTAGAAGCCGTTCTATTGGTCTTGGTGTTATGGGTGAAGCACAAATGCTTGCAGAAGCTGGAATCATGTGGGGAACTCAAGAGCATTTTGATAAAATAGATGAAGTTATGGAAGCAGTTTCATACAATGCTATCTCCGCCTCTGCCGATTTATCTTTAGAAAAAGGTGCATATCCTGAATTTGAGGGGAGTAAATGGAGTAGAGGAATTATGCCTCAGGACCATGCAAACGCAGATGTTATCAACCTAGTTGATCGCGGTGGGCTCTTTGCATCAAAGTATGAGTGGGATGAACTCCGTGCAAAAGTGAAAAAACAGGGAATGAGAAACGGTTACCTGATGGCTATTGCACCGACAAGCTCTATCTCTATTCTTACAGGAACTACACAAGCTATTGAGCCAGTATTTAAACGCAAGTGGTCAGAAGAGAATTTAAGTGGACTTATTCCTGTTGTTGTTCCAAATCTCTCTCCTGAAACATGGAGTTACTACACACCAGCATATGATTTAAACCAAACTATTTTAATAAAAGCTGCAGCTATAAGACAAAAATGGATAGATCAAGGTCAATCACTCAACATCTTCATTACACTTGATAAAGCAAGTGGAAGATACCTAAATGAGATATATATGCTTGCTTGGAAATTAGGTTTAAAATCTACCTATTACCTGCGTTCACAATCACCGGAAGTAACAAATGATGTTGAAGACAGATCTATGGAGTGTGTAGGTTGTCAATAAAATGAAACCGCTCTCTCAAACGCAGCTCTCAAACTTTTTAAAAAGATTTAATGATTTTAAAGATGCTGAGTTGCGTTCATTAAAAATTATCTCTGCTACGCAAATAAAACTCTCTCTTGCAGCACAAGATAGTGCAAGAGGATTTGATTGGATAAGTTTAGATCTTTTATTCACAGATGTAAGTGATGCAGCTTTAGTTCAAAATAGTAAACTCCCACTTATTGATTTGAATGATGGAATAAGTATAATAATGACTAATAATGAATTTGCATTTGCTATCGGTGCGTGCTATAATATAAATAGTATTAAGAACTCTATATGTTATGTAATTTCAAAAAGTATAAAATACCAAGAGAGTTCATTTTAAAGGATAAAAAATGAGTTATAAAGTTGTGAGTGAAATATTAGGTTTTAAAGATATGCAAGAGATTGTTATAGAACCTATTGATGATTTTTTTTCTAAAATGAGTGATGCCAATAATAAAAATATCTCTTTTATTCTCGTTAATCCACATCTTTTACGAGAGTATTCATTTAATCTTCCACAAGATATGAAAACACTCTTAAAGATAGATAACAACACAAACATAACTGTCTATAACATCTTACTCATTCAAAAACCACTTGAAAAATCAACTATAAACTTTTTAGCTCCAATAGTTATAAATAACGATAACAAGACAGTAGCACAGGTTGTTTTAGAACCAAAACAAAATCCTGATTTTGGTATGGCTGAAAGAATAGAATCTTTTAAACAAGAAAAGTAACTAAAGTAGCATTTTTTTAGCTTTTAAAAATGTATAATTGTCCCAAAAAAGGAATAAATTATGAGAGTAGTATGTCCCCATTGTCTAAGTGTAAATAATGTACCACAAAAAGATAGCTATAAAAAAGCGAATTGTGGAAAATGTAAAAAATCACTTTTGGATACAAAACCCATAGAGTTAAACAGTAGTAATTTTGATGAAGTTGTTGTAAACAGTGATATTCCCGTCATTGTAGATTTTTGGGCACCATGGTGTGGACCATGTAAGATGATGGCACCAAATTTTGAACGCGCTGCAACAAACTTCCCGCTTAAAGCACTTTTTGCAAAAGTAAATACTGAAAATGAACAAAATTTAGGTGCGCGTTTTAACATCAGAAGTATTCCAACTATTATAGTCTTTAAAGGTGGTCGTGAGGTTGAAAGAGTAAGTGGAGCACTTGATGTAAATGCTCTAGGCTCACTTGCTTCTAAATACGCTATATAACTACTTGATGTAAGAGCAACAGTAGTCTGTAACGCTTTTTATCTTCAAGTCAAACGCAGCGTTAGCAGGAACTTCAAAAGTTTCAGGTGTATGAAGTGTTTTAAATGCTCCTTCACCTGGAAGTCTTACTTCTAACTCACCACTCAGTATTTCCATAATCTCTCTATCAGCTGTATTAAATGTATATTCACCAGGAAGCATAATTCCTAAAGATTTCACACTTCCATCACTAAATTCAACTGTTCTACTTGTTACTTTCCCATCGTAGTAGATATTTGCCTCTTTTACTACTGTTACATTTTCAAATTTTGACATTATATTTTTCCTTTTCATTAGTTTATTAATAAATTTTTAGAGCTTGAAAATTTTATATGGTCTAAGTTGAGGCTCAGAGCAAAGCGAGGATTTGTCCTCACATTAGACCATATAAAATTTGTTAGTCAATCACTTACGCGAGCCCTTGAGTTTTACCCTCTGAGAGTGTGTAATAGCAACCGCCATAGCATCCGAAATATCCAAAGGCTTAATCTCCTTTTTGATATTTAAAAGACGCTTCACCATAAATGCAACCTGCTCTTTTTGCGCCTTTGCTTTACCCGTTAAAGCCTTTTTCACCTGCAAAGCAGTGTACTCGTGAAACTGCCCAAACTCTTGGAGTAATTTTAACATAATTGCACCACGAAACTGCGCTAATTTGATGGTGGTCGCAGGATTATGTGCATAAAATATATCTTCCATCGCTACTTCATCAACAGTGTGATTTTGAAAAATTCGCTCAACTCCTTCTACCATTTGTGGTATCTGAAATTGTAAATTTTCTGCTTTCATTTTAATAAGTCCCGCTTCAATAAGTGAGATTTTCCCATTTTCAAGACGAATAAGGGCATACCCCATATTTCTTGTTCCTGGATCTATTCCTAAAATTGTCATATATTTCCTAAAACCATTTAAAGTGACAAATTATAGCAAAAAAGCTCTCTCTTTCACATTAGTAAAATTAAGTTATTCACACTCTTTTAACCCCATTTTATGCAAACTCATAGTACTATTCACATTAATAACACAAATTAAGGGCAATATGTGAATATAGGTCAAGAAGTCTTAAAAACACTCAAAGATGAGATAACAGAAGTAGAATACAATAGATATATCAGACATTTAACATATGATATAAAGAAATCCACTAGTGATAGAGCGATTTTTTATGCACCAAATGCTTTGGTTGTAAATTGGATAAAAAATAAATATAGTGATAAACTCGCACATCTCTTTGAAATTAAAACTGGTTCAAAAGTTTTTGTACAAATTACACTTAAAAATAGAGTAGAGACAAAAAAAGCAAAAAAAATTATTGAAGTAAAGCAAAATAGCTCACTTTTAAACCAATCTCACTCATTTGACAACTTTATGGTCGGTGGCTCTAACCAATTTGCCTATGCTGCCGTAAAAAGTGTAAGTGAAAACGCAGGAAAAGTTTATAATCCTCTTTTTATTTATGGTGGTGTTGGACTTGGTAAAACACATCTTATGCAAGCTGCTGGAAATGTCTTTCAAAATGAGGGAAAAGTTGTTATTTATACCACAGTAGAGCAATTTTTAAATGATTTTATCCGTCATGTGCGTAATAAAACGATGGAACGCTTTCAAGAAAAATACCGTAAATGTGATGTATTGCTTATCGATGACATCCAATTTCTCTCAAATAAAGAGGGCATCCAAGAGGAATTTTTTCATACATTTGAAGCACTAAAGAGTACAGGTAAACAGATAATACTTACAGCTGATAAACACCCTAAAAAGATAGGTGGACTTGAAGCAAGACTTCAAAGCCGCTTTGAATGGGGACTTGTAGCAGATATTCAACCTCCAGAGTTAGAGACAAAAATTGCTATTATTAAAAAGAAATGTGAAATAAACAAAGTGCAACTCTCTGAAGACATTGTAAATTACATCGCTACAGTCATTGATTCAAATGTACGTGAAATAGAGGGAATTCTCTCAAAACTCCATGCATATTCCCAACTGATGCATGTTGATATTGATCTCTCTTTTACAAAAAATGTTTTAAAAGACCAAATGAATGAAAATAGAGCAAATCTAACTATGGAATCTATTACAGAAGTCGTAGCAAAAGATCTCAATATTAAACCAAGTGAAATACGTTCAAAAGGCAGAAGTAAAAATATAGTCTATGCAAGACGAATTTGTATCTATATAAGCCGTGAACTTACACAACACACAATGCCACAACTTGCTCAATACTTTGGTATGAAAGATCACACTGCCATTAGTCATACCATCAAAAAAATCAATGATTTAATAAAAGATGATGAAGATTTTAGAGTAAAAATCGAAGAATTAAGCAATAAAATAACTTCAATATAATTTTCATTGTAAAAAAAATTAAAAAAAAAGATATAATTGTAAAAGTGAATAGGTGTGAAAGATGCTAAAGCAACTCATCACATCTAAGAAAGTCTTGTAGTAGGCTTGTAAAAGGTTTATTCACTTATTCACCTCTAACTACTACTACTTACTAAAATTATATAAATATATAGGGATTTTAAAAATGAAAATATCAATATCTAAGTCGATATTAGAAAACATACTAATTCATGCAGGACCTTTTTTAGAAAAAAAAGATACTTCTCAGATTACTTCTCATGTATATTTAAATGCAACTGATAATAAACTGACTTTAAAAGCTACTGATTATGAAATAGGATTTTTAGTTACTACTGACAAACTTACAATTATTGAAGATGGAAGTATTACAGCAAATGGTAAAAAATTTTTAGATATTGTTAGAATATTAAAAGATGGAGATATAAATCTTGAAGTTAAAAATGATACTCTTTTAATTTCTCAAGGTCACTCAAACTTTAAACTACCAACATTTTCTTACAATGAATTTCCAGAGTTTCCATCTTATGAAAATAGATCAAAAATTTCAATAGACTCACATACTCTCATAGACTCACTTAAAAAAATAACACCTGCAATAGATACAAATAATCCAAAATTTGAACTTAATGGTGCTTTAATAGACATCAAAAAAGAGACAATAAATTTTGCTTCAACAGATACTAGAAGGTTAGCAGTTGTCACTATTAATAATCAAAATGATAATGAACTCTCAATAATAATTCCTAAAAAAGCAATTGTTGAAATTCAAAAACTCTTTTTTGATAATATTGAACTTTACTATGATGAGACAAATCTTATTATTCACTCTGAGCAATATACATTCTTTACAAAACTCATTAATGGTAAATTCCCAGAATATTCAAGAATCATACCAAAAGAAACAACTCATAATTTACTACTTCCAAAAGCTACTATGATTGATTCTATTAAACAAATTACTACTATCTCTACAGATGTGAAAATTACATTTTTTAATGAAACAATTAGTTTTGAATCTTTAAGCGATGATAATATTGAAGCAAAAACAGAAATAACATTTACTACAAATTTTAGTGAACCTTTTTCAATTGCTATTAACTCTAAATATCTTTTAGATTTTTTAAACGCAATTAACTCTTCAGAATTCAGCATCGGTCTTAATGAAGGAAACCTTCCATTTATTATTAAAGATCAAAACTTCATTACAGTAATTATGCCTATAGTTATATAAGCCTCTTAAAGACATAAAACTTCTTTTTAGTTAAATTTAGATAAAATATCTCCAATAATGCCAAATATGGCAATGGAGAGTATTTAATGCAACAAGATTACGGTGCTAGTAATATTAAAGTCCTTAAGGGTTTAGAGGCTGTTCGTAAACGTCCTGGTATGTATATTGGTGACACTGGACATCGCGGACTTCATCATTTAGTTTATGAAGTCATTGACAACTCTATTGATGAAGCAATGGCAGGATACTGTGATACGATAACAGTAACACTTACAAAAAATGGAACTTGTAAAGTAAGTGATAATGGTCGTGGTATTCCTACTGGTATGCATCCAACAGAGGGAATGAGTGCTGCAACTGTAGTTTTAACTGTGCTTCATGCTGGTGGAAAATTTGATAAAGATACTTATAAAGTTTCTGGTGGACTACATGGTGTTGGTGTTTCTGTTGTAAATGCTCTCTCTTCTGATCTTCATATGACAATCTATCGTGATGGCAAGATTCATGAACAAGATTTTAAAATGGGTATTCCACAAGAACCTCTTAAAGTTACGGGAACTACTAGAAAAACTGGAACAACCATTGAATTTGCAGCTGATCCAAGTATATTTACAGATACTGTAACTTTTGAATATGACTACTTAGCAAAAAGATTTAAAGAGTTAGCATACCTAAATCCAACTATTACTATTAAATTTATTGATGAGAGAAGTGCTAAAAAAGAGGAATACCATTTTGAAGGTGGTATTGCGCAATATGTAACTGATATGAATAAAAAACAAATTGTTGCAAATGTTTATAGTTTTAGTGGTAAAGTAGAAGATATTGAGTTTGATATTGCTCTTATGTATAACGACTCTTATGAAGAAAAACTTGCATCTTTTGTAAATAATATTAGAACTCCAAATGGTGGTACACACGAAGCAGGTTTTCGTGCGGGACTCACTCGTGTTATATCAAACTACAACTCTAAAAATGGCGCGGTAAAAGAAAAAGATGTAAAAATATCTGGTGATGATGTAAAAGAGGGTCTTATTGCTATTGTCTCTGCTCGTGTTCCAGAACCGCAATTTGAAGGGCAAACAAAAGGAAAGCTTGGAAATACTTATGTTCGTCCTCTTATTCAAAAAGCAACAGGTGAGGCTCTTAGTAAATACTTTGAAGAGAATCCGATTGAAGCAAAAGCGATAGTGCAAAAAGCACTTATGGCTGCTCGTGGACGAGAAGCTGCCAAAAAAGCTCGTGAACTTACTCGTAGAAAAGATTCTATGAGCGTAGGAACACTTCCTGGTAAATTAGCTGATTGTCAAAGTAAAGATGCTTCTATTTGTGAGCTTTATCTGGTGGAAGGGGACTCTGCAGGTGGTTCTGCAAAAATGGGTCGTGACCGTGTTTTTCAGGCTATTTTACCACTTAAAGGGAAGATTTTAAATGTTGAAAAAGCTCGTTTAGAGAAAATTTTAAAATCTGATGAAATTACAAATATGATTACGGCTATGGGTTGTGGTATTGGTGAAGAGTATAATGAAGAGAAACTTCGTTATCATAAAATCATAATAATGACCGATGCCGATGTTGATGGTAGCCATATTCAAACACTTTTACTTACTTTCTTCTTTAGATATTTTAGAGATATTGTAGAAAAGGGGTATTTGTATCTTGCACAACCACCACTTTACAGATATACAAAGGGTAAGAAAAAAGAGATTTATTTTAAAGATGATAGAGCTATGAATGATTTCCTTATTGATAATGGTGTTGAGTCTTTAGAGGTTGAGAGTATTGGTCATGATGATTTAGTAGCTTACTTTAAAATGGTAGACCATTATGCTGGTTCGCTTGAGGCGCTAGAGCGTCGTTATGCTCTTGTAAATCTTATCCGTCTTTTTGTAGAAAATCCTGATTTAATTGCTCTTGATGCAAAAGATATGTTTGAAGAGATTAAAAAATATTTAGACTCCATTAATAATAATATTTTGACATACACAATTAATGAAGAGACAAATGAAATTCATCTATTTGTTCAAACAGAAGGTGGAATGGAAGAGTTACTTATAAATGATGAACTATTTGGTGCACCTCACTTTGCAGAAGCGAGTTTCGTTTATAAAAAGATTCAAGAGTGGGATATCTCTTTTGAAAAAGATTTCATAGAGATTTTAAATGACATTAAAGAGTATGCGAAAAAGGGTGCATATATCCAACGCTACAAAGGTCTTGGTGAAATGAATCCTGAACAACTTTGGGAAACAACAATGACCCCAGAAAACAGAGTACTTCTACAAATCAGCATTGATGATGCAGAGGTAGCTTCAGACTCATTTACTCTTTTTATGGGTGATGAAGTAGAACCTCGTCGTAACTATATTGAGACACATGCAAAAGATGTGAAACATTTAGACGTATAAATTATGCTACTGCCGCAGACAAAAGAGAGGGAATATAGATTTAAACTGGCGCTAAGAATGGGACTTCCTATTTTTGCACTTGTTATTGCTTTTATATTTCACACTTTTGTTAGCAACTATGGAAATTTAAACGCCTCAATGTATATAGAGGCAGTTTTTCTTCTTTTTATAAGCATCTATTTTATTTTTTATCTTATTTATAGTGGTTTTGAAGTAAAAATAACTGACAATGTAACAAAAACTTTCACACGAGAATATCTTTACAAATACCTTATAAAAGAACTTCACAATAAAAAGACTTATACACTTATACTTTTAAGTGTCAATAATCTTAATGATATAAATAAACTCTATGGGATTAAAAATGGAGATAAGGTTTTAGGAGAAGTTGTCCTTTGGATAGCAAAATATTTTAAAGAGGCAGATATAAATAACTTTCCATTAGGTCATTTAAAAGGTGGTGATTTTATTATTGGTCTTGAGGGAAAGAAAGAGAAATATATGACACTTTTAGATCTTTTTTGTTTGAAGTCAAATGAGTTTAAAGTGGGTGATATTGAGGTAAAAATCTCTGCTGCTATTAGTGATAGTAATTATTCTCAAGAACTTGATTATCTTATTGAACATCTTTTTGAAATTCAAAATAGAAAAAAAGTGACAAAAGAAGAGGAAATAAATCCAAATGAACTTGAATCTTTAGTTATAAACGCAATAAAAGAGAGAAATATTCTTCTTATGAAGCAAGATGTATTTGAGAAAGAAAGCCTTGCGTTTAGAGAGTGTTTTGTAAAACTAAAAGGGGAGGATTCTAAGTTTATACATCCAAAAACCTATATTAAAGTTATAAATAAACTCTCTTTGGGTGTTGATTTTGATCTACTTGTTCTAGAAGAAATTTTACAAAAAAGTGTTGAAAATAAGATATTTCATGCTATTAATATTTTGCCAACATCTTTGAGAAACGATAAATTTCTTTTTCGGGTAAAAGAGCTCTTTAAAGAATATGGAACCCTAAATCTTATATTTGTTCTCTCTGAATTTGAGTACTATTCACATACTAAAAGATACAACAACATTTTACACTCTTTGAAAAAATTGGGTATAAAAATTGCCATTGATAGACTGGGTTCTATTCATACAAGTTTTTTATATTTAAGAGAATTAGATATTGATATTGTGAGGTTTGATTCCTATTATTCAAATGATGAAAAATTAAAGAAAAATTTTAATATTGTTGATGGTTTTGTAATTATGGCTCATGAAAAGGGAGTAAAAACATGGATAAAAAATATTCAAACGCAGCAGAGTTATGAACTTGTAAAAAAGCTTAAATCTGACTATGTTCAAGGAAAATATCTTTCAGACTTAGAGCAAAGATAGATATTTTTGAATCCAAACAAGGGCTTCATCTCTATTTTTGAACTCTTCGTGCATTTGTGCTTCATAAGTATCATCTAATATTTTTGAAAAAAGTGCTGATGGTTTTAAACCAAAGGTTAAAAGTTCTCTTCCTCTTATAAAAGGCTCTACTTTTTTGTGAAATACCCCCAATCCCCTTGCTCTATTAATTAAATTATCTATTTCTTTTTTTTTATTGTTGTGATAAAGGGCATAAAGATAAACGCAATAGAGTGATATGTCTATTTTCGTTGCTAATTTATAAATATCGTAATTGTGTAAATC
>NZ_JALUKE010000012.1 GCF_027056685.1 Sulfurimonas sp. | reverse complement strand
GAGCAAGAACAGTCATACATTGATGAAATGATTATTCCTAATACGAAAAAAGTAGCTATAGAAGCTGCACGGGGACTTGAATGGTATCGTTTTGCAGATGAAGTAATAGGTATGGATACTTTTGGTGCATCGGCACCTGCTGGAGAACTTTTTGAAAAATTTGGCTTTAGTGTTGATGCAGTTTTAAAAAGAATGCAATAAAGAGGGTTATTTACCCTCTCTATTTTCTCTCTTATTGGCGTCCTTTTTGTTTGCCATTGCCATTGCCATTTCCTTCTTTCTGCTCGTTTCCTTGAGTATTTTTTTCATTCTCATTTTGAGGATAAATTCCCTCTTTATTCGTTAAAAGCGTATCATCTTTATAGTAACAACCATTTGTTACACCTATGTTTTTAAGTGCTTTGTCAAATGCCCAGTAATGGTTATAGCTTCCATCTCTGAGTGTGTTAAACGCAGCTTCTACATCTGTTGCGTTTGAGTCTTGTGCTTGAGTGATGTATTTGTCTAAGTCATTTATGTCTGTGACCTCTACCATACAGCCTACTTTAAGTGCATCTTCTTGTGAGTTTTGACCTAAAGCATAGAGAGAGTCATAAAGATCTTGAATCTTTTGGATGTCATATACTCCTTTTGGCATATTTGTAGCCGACATATTATTGTCATTGACAACAGTTTTATTGACATCTGTGAAGTCAGTAGTATTTAAATGATATTTTTGTACAAGAGACTGTACAATAGCAATGTGTTTACTCTCTGCTCTTGTAGCGATGTTATAAAGTTGTTTTATTTCAATACCATTACTCTGTTGGTAATCATAAAGATTCAAGTAAACATCATGTGCAAGACGCTCTTCATTTCCCATATATGCTAATGAATTTTTTAAATCTTGCGTTAGGCTTGATGTAACAGGATAATCAGACAGATTAAACTCTTTGCTCCCTTGGTTAGAGGCATTGTTCTCTTGGCTATAAGGTTGATTTTCATCCATCTTATCTTCATTCTCAAAATTATTTTCACTCTCTTTAAAATGATTTTTTGCCTGCGTTTCATTCACATCTAAATGCCCATCATAGTCATGATCTAAACCTAAATCATATTTATTATCTAAATCAATTAAAGTAGTTTCATTCATATCATGAAAATGAACATCACTTTTTATTGTAGATAAATCATTTGATACAGTTGGAGTGATTGTGATACCATTTGAACTATTTGCATCACTATCGAGTGATTGTAAAAACTGAAGCATTAATGTAATGGATGCCGTCTCATTCTCATCTGCTACAGCCTCTCCTGCAATTAATGTTTTTGGTGTTACTTCCCCATTCGTTCCTGGTTTTGTTGTTCCTAAAATGATTTTACCAATAGAAAGTTCCACTTCATCACCGTTATTGTAATGAAATCTACCAAATTTATCCGTATCACCTTCTAATCCTGAAGTAGTTGTATAATGAACACCTGCAACTGCTGAATCAATAAAATATCCTGTTGAAGTATCTTGTGTTGTTGTGTTATCACTACTCCCGCATCCGCTTAGTAACATACCTATTGCGACTGTAGATAAGATTATGCTTGTTGTGTGTTTTTTAATTGACATTGTAAACTCCTGTTTTTATATTTTGTTGGGAGTATTGTAGCAGAAGAGTGTTAGCGAAGTGTTAGTAGCT
>NZ_JALUKE010000011.1 GCF_027056685.1 Sulfurimonas sp. | reverse complement strand
GACTTTATAATGAATAAAAATCTTACAATAAGAAATTCAACAGCAGAATTTTTAATCTTTACAACTGCTAACGGACAAGATACAATAGAAGTGAAAGTTGAAGATGAAACCGTATGGCTTACTCAAAAGCTAATAGCTAAACTTTTTGATGTGTCAGTTGCAACAGTAAATGAACATTTAAAAAACATCTTCAAAACAAATGAACTAGAAGAAAATTTAGTTATTAGGAAATTCCTAATAACTGCAAATGATGGTAAAAACTACAATACAAAACACTATAATTTAGAAGTGATTATTTCTCTAGGATATAGAATAAATTCAAAAAAAGGTACAGAATTTAGAAGGTGGGCAACACAAGTTTTAAAAACTTTTACTGCTCGTGGATATGTACTTGATAGTGAAAGATTAAAAAATGGTAGTTATCTAAATCCGCAATATTATAAAGACCTAATATTAGAGATTAGAGATATAAGAGAAAGCGAAAGAAACTTTTATCAACAAATTACAGATATTTATGCAACTGCTCTTGATTATGATTTTAAAGCTCCAACTACACTAGAGTTTTTTGCTACTGTTCAAAATAAACTTCACTGGGCAATTCATGGTCATACTGCATCTGAACTATTAATTGAGAGAGCAGACCATAAAAAAGAGTTTATGGGGCTAACAAACTGGAAAAAAGCACCTCATGGAAAGATATTAAAATCAGATGTCATAGTTGCTAAAAATTATCTTTCACAAGATGAAATAAAATCACTCAATAGAATTGTAACAATGTATCTCGATTATGCAGAAGACCAAGCAGAGAGGAATATTCCGATGACTATGAAAGATTGGAGTTCTAAATTAAATGCTTTTTTACAGTTTAATGAGCGAGACATTTTACAAAATGTAGGGAAAGTCACAGCTGTAATTGCAAAAGAGTTTGCCATAAGTGAATTTGAAAAATACAAAGTAATTCAAGATAAATCTTATAAGAGTGATTTTGACATGTTACTTCAAGAGTTAGACAAAGAGGGAAAATAATAAATGTTAATTAACACCCTTTCAAATAGAACAAAGCTTAAAAAAGAGCATATAGTCAATATTTTAAAACTTTTAGATGATGGTGCGACTATTCCTTTTATTGCAAGATATAGAAAAGAACTGAGTGGAGGGGCGAGTGATACTGTGCTTCGAGAGTTTGAAGCTATTTATGCCTCAACAAAAGCTCTTTTGCAAAGAAAAGAGGAGATAAGTAGGCTTATAGCAGAGCGCGCAACGCTGAGTGATGGGATTAAACATGCCATTGCAGAGGCACAGACATTACGAACTTTAGAAGATATTTATAGACCCTACAAAGAGAAAAAATCAACTCGTGCAACAGAAGCTGTGAAAAAGGGGCTTACGCCTTTGGCAAACACCCTTAGTTTTGCAAAACTCTCTCTTGGTGCTTTTAAAAATGAGGCGAAAAAATTTGTTAAAAATGGGGTAAAGTCTGTAGATGAAGCCATAAAAGGGGCGCAGGATATTTTGGCAGAGAGATATGCTGACAATCCACGAGAGAGAGAAGCTATTAGAAATCAAATGCTGAAATACGGACTTTTGGTAACAAAAGCGACAAAGAACTTTAAAAAAGATGGTCTTTATAAAAATTTTGTTGATGAGTCTCAAAAAATTGCTTACATTCCTTCTCATCGATACCTTGCAATTATGCGCGCAGTAGGTGAAAAAGAGTTGTCTGTAAAAATTAGTGTAGATAGAGAGCGAATCGAAGAGAACATAAAACGATATAAGATTCCTCGTGATGCTTCAAGTTCAAAAGAGTTGCTCTTTAAAGCTTATAAAGATGGGCTAAAGCGTTTACTATTGCCTTCAATCGAGAGAGAAATACAGAGTGAACTTAAAGAAAAAGCAGATAAAATAGCCATAAATACTTTTGGAAAAAATTTGGCTCAACTTCTTATGACACCACCTGTAAGTAAAAAAGTGCTTTTGGGTGTTGACCCTGCGTTTGTAAGTGGCTGTAAACTAGCTGTGATTGATGAAAATGCAAACTATCTTGATTCGGCTGTTATCTATCCGACAGCACCGAAAAAAGATTATGAAAACTCCAAACGCATTGTACTTGCACTTGTTAAAAAATATGCTATTGCTGGCGCTGCCATAGGCAATGGTACAGGTTCACAGGAGACACAAGAGTTTTTTGCAACCTTAAACGCAAAAGAGGATGTAAATATTAATTATACTGTTGTCTCTGAAGCTGGTGCCTCTATCTACTCTGCATCAAAAATTGCACAAGAGGAGTATCCTAATCTTGATGTGACTATTAGAGGGGCTATATCTATTGCTCAAAGGGTACGAGATCCACTTGCAACATTTGTAAAGATAGATCCTAAATCTTTAGGAATAGGACAGTATCAGCATGATGTAAATCAAAAACTTTTACAAAAAAAGCTTGATGATGTAACGCAAGATATTGTTAACCGTGTAGGTGTAGATATAAACTCAGCGTCTCTCTCTTTGCTCTCTCATGTCGCAGGTATAGGTGAAAAACTTGCAAAAAATATTATTGCTTATAGAGATGAAAATGGAGTTTTTAGAACAAAAAATGAACTCCTAAAGGTAAAAGGTTTAGGTAAAAAAGCGTATGAACAAGCTGCAGGTTTTATCCGAATAAAAGATGCCAAAGATATACTAGACAACAGTGGTATCCATCCTGAGAGTTATTCCGTGGCAAGAAAACTAAAAAACCAAGACTTAGCAAGCGTTAATGTAAGTCAAAAAGCAAAAGAGTTAGAAGTTGGAGAAGCAACACTCAAAGATATTATTAAAGAGCTCTTAAAACCAGGCTTTGACCCAAGAGAGGAATTGCCAGCAATACCTTTTAAAAAAGGTCTTTGTGATATTTCTGCATTAGAAGAGGGAAGTATTGTCTCAGGTATTGTGAGAAACATAACAGATTTTGGAGCATTTGTAGACATCGGACTAAAAAATGACGGAATGATTCATATATCGAAAATGAGTGCAAAACGCATTTCACATCCGCTTGAAGTAGTTGCAATAAATCAGTATCTTCCACAACTAGAAGTTATCTCTATTGACCAAGAGAAAGGGAAAGTAGGTTTAGGAATGATTTATGATAAATAAATATTACCTGTATGCTAAAGATTCACTTACTTTGTATATAATTTTAGATAAAAAGTAGAGATTTGCTAGATTTAACGAAAATTGACTCCTCCTTGCATATTGTATTGCTATGTGATGCAGACTCTTTTGCTAATGCAAGCGCGATTTATTCATATATACTTACAAAGCATAAGAAAGTCTCAATTGTTTGTGAAACCACTATTGCTAAAAAGTACTCTTTTTTGCCATGGTTTGACAAGCTTCGTAAAAAAATACCTACATCTGCTGATTGTACCATTGTAGTTGATGATGATGTCCTCTCTTTATATGATTTTTTTCAAAAAAGTAGTGTGAAAATCAACAAAAAGATGGCAACAGCACTTTATGGGGCACTTTTAGAAAAATATGATTACTTTACAAGTAGTGAATGCAGTGGCATAGTATTTGCTACTGCATCACAACTTATAGAACTAAACGCAGCGTATCAAGAGTGTGTGAAATATTTGCAATATAATCAGCCTTTGGCATATTTTCGTTTGCAATCAATTCTTTATAAAAATATGCTCTTGACTCAGAATGCTAGAGTGGCTCTTTTGCCTTTTTGCGAAGAAGATTTCAAAGAGAGTGGGGCATCTATAGATGATGCTTATTTAATAATGAACGATGTCCTCAAAATGGCACATATTCAAGAAGTTCGACTCATTCAAAAAGATGAGAATAATAAAATTTTAAAATCAATTCTAAGGAGATAAAGTTTGAGAAACAGAAATAATAGTTCATCATTTGTGATGCTTTTAATAATGGCATTAATTGTTGGAGGGGCATTGTATGTTTACTTCTCTTCGACATTTGAAAGAAATAAGCCTGTAATAACACTGCAAAACAATAATGGATATTGGAATCTAAAAAGCCCACTACAGCTAAAAATAAAAGATGATAGTGGAGTGAAAGCATATAAAGTTATTATGAAAAGTAACTCTGGTACAACAACGCTTGTAAATGAGCAGTTACTTATTCCTAAAAAAAATCTTACACTTAGTATAAAGCCACCTCGTGAGGCATATACAATGAAAGATAAAGAGATAACCATTACAGTACAAGCAGAGGATGTAAGTAAGTGGAATTTTTTAAAGGGTAACAGCTCTATTGTTGCATATAAATTTATTATTGATAGAAAAAGACCACAAGTGAATATTATAGACAACTCTTACAAAATTTCTCGTGGTGGTTCTGCTCTTGTAATCTTTCAAGCGCAAGATGCAAATTTGAAAAATTTATATATTGAGAGTAATGATAAAAAGCATTTTAAAGCAGAACCTTTTTACAAAAAAGGGTACTATATCGCTCTTTTAGCTTGGCCTGTACAAAACAGTGGTTTTAGAGCAACTATTATTGCAACAGATAAAGCAGGAAATATAACACGAGCATATGTGCCACTCTATTTAAAAGATAGACAATATAGACTTTCAAAAATTAAACTTTCAGATAGATTTTTAAAAGGTAAAATCGCCAATTTAGCAGAAGATTTCGAAGAGACACAAGGTGTTACAAAGCCTTTAGAGCAGTTTAAAATTATTAATGAGAAAGTGCGTGAAAAAGATAATGCTCTTATTCATAAATATACCTCTGTTGTTCCTCAAGAGATGATAAGTTCATTTAAAATTCATAAAATGTATCCACTTAAAGATGCAGAAGTAGTTGCCCGTTTTGGTGACCATAGAAAGTATTATTATCATGGAAAATATATTAGTCAAGCCTACCATTTAGGTTTAGATTTGGCAAGTCATGCAATGGCTCCAATAAAAACACAAAATGGTGGGAAAGTTGTTTTCGCAGATTTCAATGGTATATATGGTAATAATCCTATAATATCTCATGGTTTAGGGCTCTATACAATTTATGGGCACTGTTCAAGCCTTGATGTAGCTGTGGGTGATGAAGTGGCTCCAAACTCAGTTATAGCAAAAAGTGGTAAGACTGGTTATGCCATGGGAGACCATTTACATTTTGGTGTTTTAGTGCAAGGAATAGAGGTTCGTCCACAAGAGTGGATGGATAAAAAATGGATAAAACTAAATATTAGTGATATAATTAAAAGAGCAAAAAAAATAATTAACGGTCAATAGGGATAGATTATGTATCAAACAACTATAAAAAAGAGTGTCGAACTGGTAGGAATAGGACTTCATAAGGGTTCTCCTGTCAAGCTGCGTTTAGAGCCTTTAGAGTCAAACAGTGGTATTGTTTTTTATAGAAGTGATGTTGATGTCTCTATTCCTCTCATTCCAGACAATGTCGTAGATACAAAAATGGCAACAGTAATTGGAAAAGATGGGTATGTAATTTCTACTATTGAACATCTTCTCTCTGCAATTTATGCTTATGGTATTGATAATTTAAGAGTCATTGTTGATGCTGATGAGGTTCCTGTAATGGATGGAAGTAGTGCAAGTTTTTGTATGATTTTAGATGAAGCTGGCATTCAGCAACTTGATATTCCTAAAAAAATTATGATTATAAAAAAAGATGTTGAAATTAAAGAGGGTGAAAAGTATGTAAAACTTTCACCCTCTCCTGATTTGAATTATAACTTTACTATCAAATTTCCACATCCTGTCATTCAAAAACAGGCATATATTTTAAAATTTACAAAAGAGAGCTATAAAAACGAAATAGCTCGTGCAAGAACATTCGGTTTTTTACATGAAGTACAGTATTTGCGTTCAAAAGGTCTTGCTCTTGGTGGATCGTTAGAGAATGCTGTCGTTTTAGATGAGAAAAAGATACTAAATCCTGAGGGACTGCGTTTTGAAAATGAATTTGTACGCCATAAAATCTTAGATGCCATTGGTGATATGAGCTTAATAGGGATGAATTTTCTAGGAAACTATGAAGCGATGGCTGGGAGTCATGATTTAAACCATAAACTTACATTGAAACTACTTGAGAGCAAAGAAAATTATGAAGTAGTGGAACTTGTTGGCGAAAAAACAAAAGAGTTAGAAAAAGCATATGCTTAAAAAAGTAGATATTTTACTCATTGCTTTAAGCTCTCCTATTCAAATTGGGGTTTATGAAAACGAAGTATTGATTGAGACTATAAAGAGTGAACAAAAAAGTTCAGATGTCTTACCAATAATCTTTAAAGAGTTGATGCAAAAATATCAGCTGCAAAGACTTTACTATGCCAATGGTCCGGGCAGTTTTATGGCTATAAAAGTAGCTTATATTTTTTTAAAATCAATAAGTATTTTAAAAAAAATACCACTGTTTGCAACGGATGCTTTTTATTTTAATAAAAATCAGCCAATAAAAGCGATTGGCAAGCTATATTTTGTTAAAATAGCTTCAGAAATAAAAACTCAAAAACTAGAAACAGCTTTTGTAGGTTCGTTTGAACTTCCAAATGAGCTTGATTATAGTGAGTTTACTACAAATACTACGCCCCTTTATATGATAGGTGCAGTAGGATAGGAAAAATATTGACAATAAGTGTACCAGCGACTTCTGCAAACTTAGGACCAGGTTTTGACACACTTGGTTTGGCAGTTGATTTAAGAAACAGAGTAGAGTTTCATCCTTCAAAATTTTTTAGTGTCTGTATAAAAGGTGAGGGCGAAGATAATCCTAGACTCAAAGGGAATAATCTTTTTATTAGTATCTTCAATGAACACTATACCCGCTTGACAAAACATAAGCAAAATTTCAAATTTACTTTTTATAATCAAATTCCAATGTCAAGAGGGCTTGGCAGCTCCTCTGCTGTGATTGTCTCTGCTGTTGCTTCTGCACATGAAGCTGCAAATATTAGAGTCTCTAAACGCAGAATACTTAACCATTCACTCGTTTATGAGCCACACCCAGACAATATTACTCCTGCAGTAATGGGTGGATTTAATGTTGCAACAATTGAGAAAAATAAAGTATTTTCACAAAAGAAACATCTGCCAAATTATCTTAAAGCTGTAGTAGTTATACCAAACAAACAGATGAATACTTCAAAATCTCGTTCTGTATTACCAAAATCTTACTCAAAAGAGAATGCAGTCTATAACCTTTCACATAGTGCTTTGACTGTTGCTGCTTTTTTTAATGAAGATTGGGAGATGCTAAAGCTGGCTGCGCAAGATAGATTTCATCAAAAAGCAAGGATGAAAACTCTGCCTGAACTCTTTTCTGTGCAAAAAGTAGCATATGAAAGTGGTGCTTTAATGAGTACACTTTCAGGAAGTGGTTCTACATTTTTTACACTGACCTACGATGAGGATGCAGCGATGATTGCAAATAAAATGAGACAAAAATTTCCTGATTTTGCAGTGAAAATTTTAGATTTAGACAATAATGGGCTAGTGATAGAGCGATAGCCTATCAAATAAAGCAATATTTAGATATAATGGCGAAAAAATTTCATGAACCTATGAGGACTTGTGTTGGATGTCGAGTTAAAGAGGCACAGCATAAGCTTTTCAGAATAAGATGTGAAGATGGAAATCTTACTGCGTTTAAAGGGACTGGAAGAAGTTTTTATTTATGTAATATTTGTCTAAATGAAGAGAAAAAGCTTGCTAAAGCACTGATGCGTCAATGCAGAAGTTCTCAAAAAGATAAACTTATGAACAAACTAAAGGAGATCATCACTGATGACAGATAAAGTTAGTGTTAAAGAAATTGCAGACGAGTTGGGAATTGCTTCTAAAGATGTACTTGCAAAAGTAAAGAGTATGGGTATAGAAGTTAAAGCGGCTCAAAGTAAAGTTACAATGGAAGAAGCGGAAAGAATTGCAAACTATATTATGAATGGTGCTGTAGAAGAAACTCCAAAGCCAAAGATAACTGTTAAAAAACAAGAAAAAGCAACAAGTGATACTCCTAAAGAAACAACCTCGAATGAAGAAGTAACTTCTGTCGAAGAAGTAAAAACTCAAGAGGCTGAAGTAACTCCGGTTCAAGATATTGAAGAGACGAAAGTCAATACAGTAGTTGAAAAAGAGCAAACAGAAAAAGTTGAGATAAAAACAGAAGAGAAAGCAGAAACAGAAGTTGCAAAAGAAGAACCTGTTAAGAAAGCGGCTGTTAAAAAATCTACGCTTAAAGTTGTACAGCCTTCAGCAAGACCTGCAATCAAAAGATCTGGTTTAAAAATTGTTAAAAAAAGAAAGCCAAAAGTAGAAGAAAATTATAATCTTCCGCAAAAACAAGCTTCAGTATCATCTTATGGCAAAATGAGTGCAGAGGTTCTTGAAGAACTTGCAAAGAAAAAGAAATCTACTACAAGACAAACAGCTGTTGGTAAAAAAGATCAGGGCAGGAAGATGGATATCTTTGGTGGCTCTATGACCGAAGTGTCTATGGATATGGATGATCAGGTAGTTTTACTTGATTTAAACTCTACAGAACGAGCTCCTCTTGCTCCTGAAGAGCCTCGAAAACCGAGAGCTCCCAAACCAGCTGGACGAAATGGAAATAAAAAGCAAGCACCACGCGGTAGAAAAGTTTCTCGTGATAAGCGTAAAAAATATACAAAAGAGAAACATGAAGATGAAATTGTAACGCATGTTGAAATTCCTGAAGATATTCGCGTTTATGAATTTGCAGAGAAATTAAAACGACCTATGTCTGAGATTATAAAAGTTCTTTTTGATCTTGGTATGATGATGACGAAAAATGACTTTCTTGGTGCTGATGAAATTGAAATTCTTTCAGAAGAGTTTGGTGTTGAAGTAACAGTTATTGATCCTAAAGATGAATTTAATTATGTTGAAGAGACAGTTGAAGCTGATCCTGATGCTGTTGAGAGACCTCCTGTTATTACCATTATGGGACATGTTGACCATGGTAAAACTTCACTTCTTGATTCTATTAGAAAAGCAAAAGTTACTGATGGTGAAGCTGGTGGAATTACACAGCATATTGGAGCTTATACAGTTTCTCAAAATGGAAAAGACATTACATTTATAGATACTCCAGGTCACGCTGCATTTGGTGCTATGCGTCAACGTGGTACAGATATTACTGATATTGTTATTATTGTTGTTGCAGCAGATGATGGTGTAAAACCACAAACTTTAGAAGTTATTAAGATTGCTAAAGATTCTGGTGTTCCAATTATTGTTGCACTTAATAAAATGGATAAAGAGACTGCAAATCCAGACTTAGTAAAAGGTCAGATGGCAGAGCAAGGCATTACTCCTATTGATTGGGGTGGTGAGGTTGAATTTGTACCAGTGTCTGCTAAAACAGGAATGGGTATTGATGATCTACTTGAAAATATTCTTTTAACTGCTGAAGTGTTAGAGTTAAAAGCAAATCCAAATGTTCATGCAAAAGCCGCAGTTGTTGAGTCTTCTCTTGAAAAAGGTCGAGGACCAGTTGCTACAGTAATAGTTCAAAATGGAACACTTAAAGTTGGAAGTCATGTTGTCTGTGGTGCATCTTATGGTCGCGTTAAAGCACTTATTAATGATAGTGGTAAACAGATAAAAGAGGTTCTTCCTTCACATACAGCAGTTGTTGCAGGACTTAATGAAGTGCCACCAGCTGGTGAGATTTTAATGGAAATGAATAGCGATAAAGAGGCAAAAGAGTATGCTCTTAAGCGTAAAGAGTATGAGAGAAATAAAGAACTTTCAAAATCTACTAAATCTTCATTAGAAGATATGACTGCTATGATTGCAGAAGGTAAACTTAAATCTCTTAAAATTGTACTTAAAACTGATGTTCATGGTTCCCTTGAAGCTATTAAAAGTTCACTTAGTGAGCTTAGAAATGATGAAGTGAAAATTGATATTATCTCTAGCGGTGTAGGTGGCATTACTGAAAATGATGTTGAACTTGTTGGTAATTCAGAAAACTGTGTACTTCTTGGTTTCAATGTACGTCCAACTGGTTCTGTTAAAGCACTTGCAAAACAGAGAAATGTAGATATTAGAACATACTCTATTATCTACCAATTACTTGATGATATGACTATGATGTTAACAGGTATGATGGCACCGAAATTTACTGAAGAAAATACTGGTCAGGCAGAAGTGAGAGAAGTATTTAAAATTCCTAAAGGTATGGTTGCTGGTTGTATTGTTAATGATGGTAAACTTATTCGTGGTGGAATGGTACGTGTTATTCGTAATGGTGTTGTTACTTACGAGGGTGAACTTACATCTCTTAAACGATTTAAAGACGATGTTGAAGAGATTGGTAACGGTTATGAGTGTGGTGTTGTTATTAGTGGATATGATGATGTTATTCCTGGTGATGTACTTGAAACATTCAAAAAAGTTGAACAAAAAATCTCATTATAATACTATATAAGATGAGCTAGAGTCACTCTTATATTGAAGGGAGCTACGCTCTCTTATACCCCTCATGAACTACTAATATAATTGTTACAGATTAAAAGGATTATTGACAGATGACTGAAGCACAAATTAAGCTTAAAAGAACAGAAGCCCTTTTAGCTGAACTTATTCCAGAAGCACTTACACATTTAAATGATGCAAGATTGCATGAACTTAATGTTATAGAAGTTAAATGTTCGCGTGGAAGAAGTGATGCAAAGGTTTATATTGACCCGAGTACTTTTTCAGATGAAGAGCGTCGTACTTATATGAAACAACTTCGTAAAGCACGTCCTATTGTCGAAAATTTTTGTCTCAAAGATCAAGGATGGTATAGATGTCCAAAACTTACTTTTGAGTTTGATGAGCAGCTAAAAAAATCACAAACGCTAGAAGAGTTATTTAAAAAAATATCTACAGACAAAAAAGAGGAAGAGTAATGAGTTTAAATTCAGATATAGAGTCTATTGTAAGGTCGCTTGGACTTGAACTTTATGATACAGCAGTTGTTAGTGAACATGATGAAACTATTTTTCGTATAAGTGTTATCTCAAATGAATTTGAAGATGGTAAACGCAAGAGTGTCAATCTTGAAAAATATGTTGAGCTTACGCATCTTATTTCTCCTCTTTTGGATGTAACACCTCCTGTGTCAAGTGAATATAGACTTGAAGTTGGAAGTCCTGGAATTGAGAGAAAACTTACGACATTGGGTCATTTTAAGAAATCAGTTGGTGAAGATATGAAGATTGTTCTTGGTGAAAAAGATAAGATAAAAGGAAAATTACTCAAAGTTGAAGGTAATACTCTCTTTTTTGAAACAGAAGATGGACTCAAAGAGATTGATTTTCATGATATTGAAAAAGCTAAAACTTATTTTGAATGGTAATAGATCATAACTTTTATATGCAACTTGCTTTGGATGAGGCTTGGAAGTATCAGGGATTAACCTATCCAAATCCAGCAGTTGGTTGTTGTGTTCTCGGTGAAAACAATGAAATTTTAGCTGTTGAAGCACATCATAAAGCTGGTGAGCCTCATGCTGAAGTGAATGCCCTAAAGCAGGCTTACTATAAACTTACAAATGACAGTTATATACTCTCTCTAGAAAATTCAGCAGATATTCACACTCACCTTTTAACGAATCACAATAACATTTTTCAAAATGCTAAACTCTACTCTACATTGGAACCATGCTCTCATTATGGTAAAACTCCTTCTTGTGCAAATCTAATTGCCGAACTTGGTATTAAAAAGGTTTATATTGGCGTAAACGATACGAACAAAAAAGCAGCAAATGGCTCTATGATACTTTCAATGAATAACTGTATGGTTTATAGTGAGATTTTACAAAAAGAGTCTGCCGCACTTCTGTTACCATTTAATAAAACTTTAGAAGATAGATTTGTCTTTTTTAAATGGGCGCAACGGCTTAATGGTACAACTAATGGTGGTGTAATTAGTTCAGAAAAATCAAGAAAAAATGTTCATGCTATGCGTGATGTGGCTGATTTGCTTGTTATTGGTGGTGGAACAGTTCGAGAAGATAGACCAACTCTTGATGCACGCCTTGTAGATGGTAAAGCTCCTGATGTTTTGATACTTTCTCGTTCAAAAGAGTTTGATGAGACTATTCCTCTTTTTCATGTTGCTAACAGAAAAGTCTATATTGAAAACAGTTTACAAACAGTTAAGAACTATAAAAATATTATGATAGAGGGAAGCTCTAAAATGTATGCACTTGTTCGTGATATTGTGGATTATGAACTTTGTTATATTGCACCATCGTTTGGTGGTAGTGAAGTTATGACTTTTGATACAGAGAAATTTGAATTTTTAAATGTGAATAAAGAGAGTGAAGATATAATTGTATGGATGAAAAAAAGGATATAAATTAATGAGTATTTTAGAGCAAGAGGGCGAACAAAAACAAGAGAAAATAGTCTCAATGTTTGATGATATTGCACCAACTTATGACACTGCAAACCGTGTAATGAGTATGGGTGTAGATATTTCATGGAGAAAAAAAGCGTGTGATTTGGCATTTAATTATTATGGGCAAAATAGACTTGACAGAATAATAGATGTGGCTTGTGGTACAGGTGATATGATGGGATACTGGCAAAAGCAGGCACAAAAAGCAAATATAACTATTGCTGAACTTATAGGCGTTGATCCATCAAATGGTATGGTAGATGTTGCCCGTCAAAAATTTCCAGATTTTCATTATCACATCTCAAAAGCGACAGAGATTCCACTTGAAGATGCTACAGCAGACATACTTAGCATTACTTATGGCATAAGAAATGTTGTTGAGCGTCAAGAAGCTTTTTATGAGTTTAATCGTGCACTCAAACAAAATGGTCTTGTAGTAATTTTAGAGTTTATGAAAGATGAGAATAAAACACTCCTTAAAAAATTGCGTGATGTTTATATGCATAAAATTCTTCCATATGTAGGTGGGGCTATCTCTAAAAATTTAGAAGCTTATACTTATTTACCTGATTCTATAGAGAGTTTTGTAACTATTCAAGGAATGCAAAAAGAGCTTGAAAAAGCAGGATTTGAGATAGTGCATACTCAAAGTTTCTCTATGGATATTTCTACATTAATGATTGCCCGTAAAAAGTAACAAATGTTAATGACACTTACTGTTTCTGCACTCAACGAACAGATAAAATCTCTTTTAGAAGAGAGTTTTTCTCGTGTTTTAGTTGAGGGTGAACTTTCCCGCATTACTTTTCATAACTCTGGACATATATATTTTACGCTTAAAGACAGCTTCTCTGCTTTAAGTGCGGTTATGTTTCGAGGGAATGCTTCAAAGTTAAAGTTTCGTCTTGAAGAAGGGATGAAAGTTGTCATTGATGGTGCTATAACGCTCTATAAACCTCGTGGTGCTTATCAAATAAACTGTTTTTCTATTGAGCCAGCAGGGCAGGGAGCATTGGCAGTTGCTTATGAACAACTCAAATTAAAACTCGCAAATCAAGGCTATTTTGATACTCAAAGAAAAAAGTCACTACCACAATTTCCATCTAAAATTGCACTTATTACTTCTGAGACAGGTGCTGCTTTGCAAGATATGTTGCGTGTTGCAAATAGAAGATATAGAGCTTTAGAGATAGATATTTATGATGTATTAGTTCAAGGAGAGAGTGCGGCGCCGAGCATAGCAAATGCCATAAAAATTACTGATACCAAAGAGTATGACATTATAGTTATTGGTCGCGGTGGTGGGAGTTTGGAAGATTTATGGGCATTTAATGAAGAGATAGTGGCAGATGCCATTTTTTATGCAAGAACGCCTATAGTCTCAGCGGTTGGACATGAAATAGACTGGATGATTAGTGATTTTGTAGCAGATTTGAGAGCGCCAACGCCAAGTGCTGCTATGGAGATGATTCTTCCCGATACAAATGAACTCTATCTCTCTTTAGATGGAGTTGCAACACAGTTTACAGAGCGTTTGCACAATAAGATAGCTACATACAAGCAAGAGGTGCTACATCTAAAAAATCTTTATGCACAACACTCAGTAGAGAAACTTCTTGAGCAAAAAAAAGAGGAGATAGCTAAACTCAAAAATGATTTCACTCATACCATTGCGTTTAAGCTACAGGGGTATGAAAAAGATATGCTTAGTCTAAAACAAAGATTTCCTCAAGCCATAGATACAACTCTTAATATTGCCCAACATCAACTCTTAAACCTGAAAAAGATGCTAGAATCTAATAATCCAAAATATAAAAATAAAAAAGGTTTTGCACAAATTGTAAAAGAGTCAAAAGTTGTTGCTTTGTCATCATTGGAAGTTGATGATATATTTGAAGCGCAAAGTGATATGTTTGTTGTGCGTGCAAAAGTTTTACAAAAGGAAAAAATCAAATGAGTTATCCAAAATTTTATGATTCTATAGAAAGTTTCAAAGTAGTTGACCCAATAGCTGCCATTCTTGGTGCTTTTGAAAATGGTGAGTATGAAATATCTTATAAAGATGTAGTAAAATCTGCAGGGCATAGTTGTCCGACCGTCGCTGGTGCTTACCTAATGACAAGTCAAGCTATGAAACTGCTCTATCCAAATGAGCGTTTGATTCGTGGTGATGTAGATGTCTCTTTTGTAGAGGATGTTTCAGATGGTGTTGCTGGTGTTGTCGGGAATGTGATTTCTCATATTACAGGTGCTACTGATAAAAGTGGTTTCAAGGGTTTAGGTGGTAAATTCGCGCGTCACTCTTTGATGCATTTTAATGCTCATATAAATTCATCTGCACGTTTTACACGGGTAAGTAATGGGAAAAGTGTTGATGTTAATTATAATCCAAACAGTGTTCCCGCAGACCCTCAGATGATGCCACTAATGCAAAAAATCCTCTCAGGTGCAGCTTCTATTGATGAGAAAAGGCTTTTTGGAGAGTTATGGCAAAATAGAGTTAAAAGAGTATTTGAAAATAGTGATAAAGTAATCACAGTTACAGAACTTTAGTTCTGTAACTGCGTTTAGCGGAGTGTAAGTGCTGGAAAGTAAGTATTTAAAACGACTGCACTCGAAGCAGCAAGTTTTTTCATAAGTTTGTCAAACTTATCTTCTTTATTCCATACGGGGTGCGTCACATGAGCAAGATTAGTAAGTGCTATTTTTGCATCATACTCTACGCCTAAAGCATCAATAAGCCCAACTTTTTTTGCTTGTGTTGCTGTAAAAATATGTGCATTTGCAAAATTATCTCTATTTTTAATGTTCAATCTTCTTGCATCAGCTACATCCTTTGTGAACATATCGTAAGTTCCATCTATAACCTTGTTTAGTTCTGCTACTTCATATTTTTTCCATGGTCTATCTGGCGTTCCTATCTGTTTGTAAAGTCCTGCTTTTACAACTTGAGATTTGATACCGATTTTTTTCATAATACCGCTTAAATCTGCTCCTTCCATAATGACACCAATGCTTCCTACCATGCTTCCTGGATTTGCAATTATTTTATTTGCCCAGATACTTGCATAGTAACTTCCACTCGCCATTGTTCCTTTTGCATAGGCTATAACAGGTTTTTTAGCTCTTAAGCGTTTTATTGCCATAGAGATTTCAACAGAGGGAGCAACGGCACCACCTGGTGAATCTACACAAAATAGAACACCTTTTACATTGCTATTTTGAGCTGCTTTGTTTATCTGTGCAACAACTTCAGTTGAATCCATTATTGGACCGCTAAGAGTAATCTTTTCAAGATTACATTGTGAGAGTTCATTCTTACTCGCTGGAGCAAAAATAAGTATTAAAATCAAGATGAATAGCATCGCCTTGAAATGGTCTTGTATATAGTTGATTGTTCCCGTTATTGGGGAGATGAGTTTTTTTAGAAATTCCATTTAGAGTGTTCCTTTTTCGAGTTTGCCGTTTATAAAAACTTTTGAAATATTGTAACGGTGTAGTAGTAAATGAATTGCTAATTCATCATTTGGTGTATTGTTCAAGTCAAGTATAATCATATCTGCATTTTTCCCCTCTTTTATCTCTCCTGCATTGAGTCCAAGTGCATCGGCTGCATTTATAGTTACTCCTTTTATAAGCTCTTGTGCAAATTTTAGAAGTGGTGCGCTTGAATGCATAAAGAGCGATATTTTCATTTCTTCAAAGAGATCTAGTTTGTAGTTTGAACTGAGTCCATCTGTTGCAACTATCCAACGAATATTTTTATCATTGAGTGCTTTGATGTTGAGTGTTTTATTTCCAAGGAGTCTGTTAGAGATTGGACAGTGGATAATGGTGTGCTTGTTGCGTTTGATAGTTTCAAGTTCTTCCTCATTTGTCTCAACGGCATGTGTAAGAAGCGTTTCATAGCCCTCAAAATAGCTTAAAAACTCTTTTGCATCAGTAACAGAGTTCTCTTGTTTGAGTAACTCTGTAAAAAACTGTTTAAAATCTCCACTACTTGAGTCAAGCCACTCTCTCTCTGCTTGACTCTCCATAAAGTGTGCAGTAAGTTTTAATTTCTCATTTTTTACAATCTCGAGTGCTTTTTTAACAAGTATTGGATGGACAGAGTAGGGTGAATGGATGGCTACCGCAGGGTGAAAGTTCTCTCTTTGTATAGTTTTAGAAGCATCTAAACGGGAAAGAAAATCGGTAAATAGCGCATCTGCCATTGATGCTTGGGAACCTATGAGCTCATTAAAAAAGACGACATTTTGTTTTGCATTTGCACAGGCTTCTAGGTCCATTGCATGCGAACTGATAGCACCAAAAGAGGTAATTCCATTTGTAAGCATCATATCTATTGCCTTATCCATACATGAAAGGTCACATCCGTTGATGAGATCTTCCCTATTTTCTATCACACTATAGAGCCAGTTAAGAAAATCTCCATAGCTAAGATGGTTTTTGTTTGCAGAAAACTCTATATGCACATGGGCATTAATAAGCCCAGGCATAAGAAGAGAATTTTTTTCTAATTGTATATGCTCTGCTTGAGGAAATTCTTTTTGAAGCTCTTCTAATGGTGCAATTTTTTGTATGGTTTTATCAAACGCAATTGATTGCTCAGTGAGTAAAACATCGGGTGTTAAAATGTAATTTGGAGAAATAATCTGCATATTTTAGTCTTTATATATAAATTTTATATGAGATTATACAC
>NZ_JALUKE010000010.1 GCF_027056685.1 Sulfurimonas sp. | reverse complement strand
TTTTCCGTGAAATTCGTAATGGGTATGATTTTACTCTTGAAGAGACAAAAAGTGACAATACTGCGTTTACCATTACATATATGGGGAATTTTTACGGTGAAAGGAATCCTATAAATTTTTTAAAAGCATTAAATAAGTTAATGCAAAAAGATGATACAAAGAAAGTTACTGTACATCTTGTTGGTGTAAAAACACATTTTGAAATTCCTGATTTATTACAAGATAAGGTCAGAGTTGTTGCTTCAGTAAAGCACTCCGAAGCGATAGAAATGATGAAAAAGAGTGATGCTCTTTTGCTTATTCACCCTGCAAATGGACGAAAGGGCGTCTTTACTGGCAAACTTTTTGAATACCTTGCAGTTTTAAAGCCGATTATCGCTCTTGTTGATGAAGAAGATGTAGCAGCGAAGCTTATACGCGATGCAAACGCAGGCTATATTTCGGATAATGCAAATATAGAAAAGATTGAGAGGGTTTTAGAAGAAGCGTATAGAGAGTGGAAAGAGAAGCTGAAGAGAGAGTTTAACTTAGAGGTCATTAAAAAGCATCACCGTAAAGAGCAGACAAAATGCTTGGAAAAAGTAATAGATGAGATTTGTGATGAGAGATAAGTATTTAATCTTAGCAGATGGAAAAAGCCCGCATACTTTGAAGTGGGTGAAAGAACTTAGTAATTATTTTGACCTCTCTTTAATATCGCTGAATGGATATGATGATCAGCTGTTGGAGTATATTGATAAAGAGCAGATATATGTTGTCAATGAGAGTGTAAACGCAGCGGGTGGTAACTTTAAACTCTTATTGAAATATTTTGAGATAAAAAAGATAGTGGATGCTTTACAGCCAAAATACATTAACGCTCATTATGTTTCAAGTTACGGTGTTTTAGCTGCACTTGTAAAGAGAAATAATTTGCATCTCAAATTGATACAATCTGCATGGGGAAGTGATATTTTGGTGACTCCTTTTGAAAATCGTATTAAAAGAGCGTTTACAAAATTTGCCTTGCAGTATGCAGACTTGATTACCTCTGACTCTTTTTATATGAGCGATAAAATCATAGAGATAAGTGGCAATAAAGCGATAGAGACTTTTGCTTTTGGGCTTGAAGATGTTGACCTGAGCTTAGAGATACAAAAAGATGAAAATCTTATATTTTCAAACAGGGCGCTGAGTGAAAATTATAATATTGATGCAATTATTCGATGGTTTGCAGGACTTGAGAATCGAGATTTGCAATTAATCATTGCAAATGATGGCGTACAAAGAGAAGAGCTAGAAGGGTTGAGTGCTTCTCTTTGTATTGCACAACAAATAAAATTTGTTGGCTTCTTGACAAAAGAGGAGCAAGATGCATTGTATAAAAAAGCAAAATATTATATTTCCATCCCGAGTTCGGATTCAACTGCTGTCTCTTTACTTGAAGCAATGGTGTTTGGATGTTATCCAATTGTTTCAAATCTACCTGCAAACAGGGAGTGGATTTTGGATGAATGTAATGGAAGCTTTTTTTTAAAAGATATGACATTGCCTGTGGTTGAGGAGAATGTAAGCAGTGTTAATAAAAAGATTATCAACAAAAAAGCAATTTTTTCAAAAAGTATCAAAAAATACATAAATAGGTTGAAAGAGATATGAAAATCCTAACAATACTAGGCGCAAGACCTCAGT
>NZ_JALUKE010000009.1 GCF_027056685.1 Sulfurimonas sp. | reverse complement strand
CATTACGTTCATATTGTTCTAAATCCCCATGAATAGCCAGTGCATCTATCTTATTTTGTACTAACGACTCTGCTAACTCTTTGGCTTGAATTTTTGTGTTAGTAAAAACAATGACATTTTGAGGTTTATATGCAGCGAAGATATTTACAAGAGTATCGAGTTTATTACTTGTCTCATAAAACTCCTGCACTATTTTGTTCTGCACTTCACTTATAGTTGTTTTTACACTTACTGCATCTTTTTGAATTTTTTTACTGATTTGTAAAATGGTATCATCATAAGTTGCAGAAAAAAGAAGTGTTTGTCTCTCTTTTGGTATAAATGACAAAACGCTCTCTATCTCTTCTATAAAACCCATATCGAGCATTCTATCAGCTTCATCAAGCACCAATGTTTTTAAGTTTGAAAGGTCAAGACTCTCTTTATTTAGGTGTTTAAGCACTCGCCCTGGAGTTCCTACAATGATGTGAGCCTGATGCGCAAGTGAGCCGAGTTGTTTTCCAAATGACTCTCCCCCTGTAAGCATCAATATCTTAATATTATGCTGAAATCTTGCAATACGGCGAAGCTCTTTTGCAACCTGATCAGCTAACTCTCTTGTAGGGCAAAGCACCAAAGTCTGTACACGAAATTTTTTTACATCAAGAGATGAAAGCAGACCAATACCAAACGCAGCAGTTTTTCCACTACCAGTTTTAGCTTCAGCAATCACATCTTTGTTTTGTAAGATAAGGGGAAGGGATGCCTCTTGAATAGCTGTCATATTTTGATAGCCAAGAGCATCTAAGTTTTTTATCATCTCATCAGAGAGTTGGAGGTTTGAAAATGTCATAAGTTACAATCTTTTTTAGAATTATACCATCTCTGGGTGGTTAAAGTGATTTACATTTTCAATTGCGCTAACAACTGCCTTTTGTACTGTTCCTGGCGCTAGAGAGTTGTCTCTTTCAAACTGAGTCACACCTTTAAAGTTAGAGTTTTCAATAAATAAAATGACTTGCAGTATCTCACCAAAAATATTGTTATAATCTAAAAGTGCCTCTTTTACACTTTCTGAGATATTTATACCCTCTAAAATATCTTCTAACTTCATAGAAAAAATAGTGTCAATAAGTGAAAGAACAGCCACAAGATATGCTTCACCAAGTCTATCGCTCTTTACATTAGGCTCAACATCTTTAAGTATAATTTCCATTAGCTCAATTCTGTTTTGTACCATCAACATAAGAGGTTTATGATTTTTATTTTTTGAAAGTGATTTTGAATATATCATCAACATCAACCACTTTGCAAGAGTTACCCGTCCCATCAAAGTAATCACATGACGAAGGGAAGAGATTTTGTTGCGAAAATGAAACGCACCAGAATTCATAAACTGTAAGAGTTGTACGGTAATTTCAGGACTTTTTTCAAACTCTGTTGTTATTTCGTCAATGCTTGTATCTTGCATCAAAAGATTGTAAAGTTTTAATACATCAAACCGTGCTGCTTCATATTTGGCATTTTCCAAAATCTTTGGTTTAGCAAAAAAGTAACCTTGAAAACAGTCTGCTCCAAATTTTTTCGCTATCTCATAACTCTCATGATCTTCTACTTTACTAGCAATAACTTGTATATTGTACTTTTTAAGTTCTTTAATATAGAATGAAATATCATCATCTAAACCTCGCTCAAAATCAAGCTTAAAAAAGGAAAGGTATTTTAGGACATGAGCATATTTCTCAAAGGTATTAAGAGTAAGCTTTGTATCATTTAGTCCAAGGACATAGCCCTCTTTTGCCATATGTGCTATGCGTTCAACCACTCTTTCATTCATAGTAACATACTCTAAAAGGTCAAAAACAAAAAACTCTTTTGGTACAGAAAATATAATATCGTTAAGTAAAAACTTCTCATCTATCTTGACAAAACCACGTTTATCTTCAAGTAACTCTTTCTTACCAAATTTATTTAAAACATTACTAATTACCGCTGCACTTGCGTATCTGTCCCCTGTTATAACACTCTCTTTGTTCATATCTCTAAATAAAACTTCATACGCACAAATCCTTGCGTTTAAATCTATGATAGGCTGTCGTGCTAGATATATGTTCTGCATACTGAACTCTCTTTTATTTTTATATCACAAATTATATCACAAATTATTTTTTCCTAATTCATACATCAAAATTGATGCAGCTACACCAACATTGAAACTCTTGATGCCCTCTTGCATCTCTATGGTCACTACCTCATCACATACAACTAAAATTTCTTGTGCAATGCCTCTACCCTCATGCCCCATAATGAGTACCCACTTCTGTACAGGTTTTAGTTCACGCAGCATTGTAGAATCCGGTGTAACCTCAGCCGCATAAATGCGATACCCCATATCCTTAAGCGTTGCTATCGTTGTAAAAATATCTTCATACACATGTGTTTTCAACATCTTTGCATAGCCCATAGAGACACGCAAAGCGCGTCTGTTAAAAGGATGCGGTGAGGATTTTGGTAACAAATATGTCCCTACACCAAGAGCCGCTGCACTTCTAGCAATAGAGCCAACATTCTCACTCGAAGTGATGTTGTCAAGCATAATAATCTGCTCATCCGCTGCGTTTAGAGTAATATCATCAGGACGAATACCGTGCATCATGCAATTGTGATGAATCTTATGCCCGACAATCTTACCCATTTCTTCTTTTGTAGTTAAGTAAACTTTTGGCACACCTTTTTTTGCAACAAGCTCATAAAACTCATCATAATATTCTTGTGTAGCAAGTATGCTTTTTACCTCAATATCACTCTCTAAAAGCAGGTTTACCACCTTTGGGGAGTCGGCTATAAAACTTCTGTCACTTCTAAACGCAGCCTCTCTTAACTCTCTATAAACTTGTAGCTCTTCTATCTCTATAGTATCAATTTTTATTATCATGCCCGTATTTTAGGGTAAAATACCTTATGAAGATACTATTAATGGAAGATGATGCTGTTTTATCAGACATTCTCTTAGACTTTTTACGAGAAACATGGAGTGTAGATTATGCTTTTAATGCCCAGGAGGTATATGAGCATTTAGAGACAAAAGAGTATGACCTTTTTATTTTTGACATTAATGTCCTCGGGCAAAATGGTCTTGAGCTGCTTGAAGAGCTACGGAGTTTTAACAACACAACCCCTACCATATTTATTACAGCTTACAGAGATACAGAGTCTCTCAAAAAAGCTTTTGAGGTTGGGGCAAATGACTACATTAAAAAACCTTTTGAGCTTGAAGAGTTAAGTGTACGCATTTACAATACCAAGCGTCTTTTTAACATTGAAACTGACAAATATATACAAATTACACAAAACATTACATTTAATAAAGAGAAGAAAAAAATACTCAAAGATAAAAAAGAGTTCTCTCTTACAAACAAAGACACCCTACTTCTTGCCTACTTTCTTAACAACAAAAACAGGCTGATAAGTAATGAAGAACTGAGTCAAAATATATGGGATTTTGAATCCCAGCCGAGCAATGCAACACTACGCTCACACATTAGAACACTTAGAGAGCTTATAGGAAAAGAAAAAATAATCACCATCCGCGGTGAAGGCTATCTCTATGAATAAAATTACAAAAAGATCTTTTTACTCTTTTTTAGCCCTCTATCTCATCTCATCTTTCATCTTTTTATCTTTAGCCGCCTACTGGTTTTTCAACTCTCAGGTTTCAATGGAGATGAGCAACAACTTCTATAAGATGAACCATATAGCAGACAAAGTAAGCGCAGAAATCATCCATTCAGATATGAAAAAAACAGCATTTAAACTCAAAAATTTTGACTATGCCCATGTTGCTGTCTTTTCCAAAACAAAAAAATTGCTAGATGGTGAAATTGTTCAAAAAGTAGATTTTGCTAAAGATTTTTACATGAAAAATGGTGTTTTTACGCTTGTAAGTAAACGCTCTGCAGGGCATTTAGGCAGAGAGTACATTGTTGTGCAGAGTTCAAAATGTATAGATAATGTAGAAAAAATAAAAAATAAAATAGCCTATGCAGTTATTATTACTGCTTTTCTCATCATTACTATTGCACTCTTTTTATCATATATATTTTTAAAACCAATCCGTGACAAAATGCATGAGATTGAAGAGTTTGTAAAAGACACAACACATGAGCTAAACACCCCAATAACTGCACTAATGATGAGCACTTCAAGACTTAAAAACAGCAATAAATGTAATGAAAAAGTGTTACAAAACATCTCAATAAGTACCAAACAACTCCATGATATATATGCTTCTCTCACCTATATTAGTTTTGACAATAAAAGTGAAGATGCCAAGGAGACTGCGTTTGACAATGTTGTTAAAGAAGACATCTCATACTTTAGAGAGCTTCTAAATAAAAAGAACATTACCCTTGAGGCACATTTAGAAGCCTGCAATATAATGATAGCACCAACAAAGGCAAAAATGCTCATAAATAATCTCCTTAGCAATGCCATAAAATACTCTATGCCAAACGCAACTATTAAAATTACCACAACAGCGAAGAGCTTAACAATTGAAGATGAAGGAATAGGCATTGCAAAAGATAAACTACAGCATATCTTCGAGCGTTTTGTACGAGCGAACTCTTATGCAGGAGGTTTTGGAGTAGGACTTAGCATAGTTGAGAGCATAGTAAAAGAGTATGATTTCAAACTACACATCGACTCAAAAGAGAATGTTGGAACAAAAATTACCATAGAATTTTAAAGCTTTTTAGGAGACTTTATCTACGCGAAACCAACCTGCAATTGAGTATCTTGTTTTTTTTGCAGGTAAAACTTCATGAGGAAAATCTTCACTCATAAAAACTACCAAAGTGTTTGCATTTGGAGTTACTTTTTGCAGTTCATTTCCCTCTTTATCATATATAACAAGCTTTCCACCATCTGCATCACTCCAAGCATCATTGAGATAATAGACAGTTGTTACCACTCTGTTTTTGGTACTCTTAAAGGCATCAAGATGTTTTTCATAAAAATCTCCCACCTCATAGCGTGCAAAATGTGCTTCATAATAACGCAGTCCAAGATAGAGATGACGGTTCAAGTAATTTTGTAAGCCAGTGGTAAACGCAAGATACTTTTTTGTAGCCATACTATGCACATCTATCCAATGGATTTTATCTCTTCGTCGGTTCTCATCCACTGCTGAAGCAGTAGAAACACCTGCTAGCTTGTAGTTTTTCTCCTCTTTTGCCTCTTGAAGCAATGTAGCAGCAGTCACTGCGTTTAGAGCATCATTAATAACAACATAGCCATCATTTACCAAAACATTGGTAATTTGTTCATAAAGATTTTCATACATAAGAGAATTGTAGCTAGAAGAAGATTCCCCGTCAAGTTTAAATTATGTATAATATATTTGATATAATATACAATAAACAGTATAATATAAAATATATTTAATATAAAAGGCTAAAAATGGATTTTCAAGAGTTTGGATTAACAATTGCAAAACTAAGAAAAGCAAAAAAAATATCGCAAAAAGAGATTGCAGATGCTATTGGTATATCATGTGCAACTTTAAGTTCATTTGAAAATGGTCGTGCCGTAGATATTGGGTTTCGTAAGGTCTTGCACATTACTGACTACCTTGGATACACTCTTGATTTAAAAGAGAAAAGTAGGTTTCCAACTTTTGAGGAATTGAAAAATGAGCGATAAAATAGATGTGAATGTACTCAAACAGCCTGTTGGTGTATTAAGCAATGAAAATGAGAAATTTATATTTACTTACACGCATATCCGTGACTTTGTATCGCTTACAATGCCTCCGAGAACGCAACAGTATGTAAACAACAAACTCCACCCTATTTTTGAGATGAATCTGCCTGAGGGGTATCTGCTCTCTATCATTAAAAAACACTTTTCTAAAATCGTTAAAACAGATGAATTTGGACTTCTCAAACTTATTTCAAA
>NZ_JALUKE010000008.1 GCF_027056685.1 Sulfurimonas sp. | reverse complement strand
TCAGAATAATGCTCATAGCGTTTGTCTTCATTACGCGAAATTGCACGAAGTATAATACTCTCAAACCATTTAGGAATATTTGCATTATATTTACTTGGTTTTTGGGCCTCTTTAAAAGAGGGATTTGTAAATGGTTCTATCTCCCCATAAGGGTATTTTTTAGTAAGTGCCAAATAGAGAGTTACCCCAATAGAAAAAATCTCACTTGTTTCACTAATGGCTTCGCCTTGAAACCTCTGAGGAGAGAGAAAACTTGGTGTTCCTGCTTTTGAACTTGTGGAAAAAACTTCTGTAATATTGCCAAAGTCTATAATTTTAAACACCAGATTTTCATCTTCATCTTTTACAACCATAATATTGTCTGGTTTTATATCTCCATGAACTAAATCTCGTTTAATGAGGTATTGCGCCATTTGAAGAAGGGTTTTAGAAAGTTTAATGGCATCATCAACACTTAACTGGTGCTTTTTAAGATACGCCTCTAGGCTCTCTCCTTGTATATATTGTAAAACATAGTAACGCATTGTTCTATTTTTTGGAATTACGGCTTTTGGAAAACAGTCTGCTTTGAGGCGTTTTGCATTCCATGCTTCTTTGACAAAAAGGTCTATGAGCGTAGAATCGTCTGTTGCTTCAATTGGAGGAAATTTTAAGATGTAGCGTTTTGTTTTTTTCTTACATAGCCACGTTCTTTGGTTTTGGATAAGTGATTTTTCTAGCATATATCCGTCAATAACTTCACCCTCTTTAAGCGTTTGAGGAATAAGCAGCTCTTGCTTACGAAGTATCTCTTTTTCATCAACTTTTAAAACTTCTAATACAGCAGCCGTCGTATCATCAGGCAGATTATCTTCTTTGATTGTGCTTGCTTTTTTTACAAGGCTTGTAGCAGAACCCACAGAGAGTTGTTTTTCTATCTGCTCTTTATCTAAAACATTATAGAGTCCATCACTACAAAGAAGAATTTTATCTCTCTCTTTAATGGTGTTTTCAAAGTAGTAAATCTCTACCTCTTTATCTATACCTATGGCTTGGGTTAGAACATTTTCATATCCCTCTTCATCCATTGCATGGTCGTAAGAGATTTGATTGAGTTTTTCATCTCTATAAATATAAACTCGGCTGTCTCCGACATTTGCACCATAGAGACGACTGCCAGCTATGACGACAATGGTGAGCGTGGTGACAAGCTCGCTGCGTTCATAATTTACTTGTGATTCTTGATAAAGAATAGAGTTGATAGATTTTATAAAAGTTGTGATTGATTTTTCAATACTCCAACTTTTTGGGCGTATTTTAAAATTATTAAGCAGGTACTCTGTTGTTCTTTGTGCCGCCTCTGCACCATGATCGGCACTACCGACACCATCACAAACGATACCTACGGTAATGTTTCCCATGGTTTTTACAGCATAAAAGTCATCACCTGTAAGTTCTTTGCCCTTTGCAAGTGAAAAGCCAGAAGTTTTTATGTTTGATGATGGCACCATTTTATCCTTTTAGAGTGCTATAAATTCTGTAAGTTCAGAGAAAACAACGGCTCGCTTCTCTTCAGACTCTAACATTTTAAAGAGCATATTTGCAATATTTTCATCAATATCTGGCTTGATTTTACGCACATCTTTAAGCTTTTCTCTTCTGTTCTCATTTGTAAATCTACTATAAGCAGTGTATGCTTCCTCTTTTGTAAATTGGTAGTAGAGTTTACGACCAAGTTCAAAAAGTTCAAACTCTTCATTCTTACCAGTCTTTTGTACTGCGTTTATATTTAACTCTAAGGCTATATTCTTTGCGCGTAAATAGGCTTGTAATTTCATATAAAAACCAATATATGCAGGAGAATATTGTAACAAAATTCTCTCATTAAATTGTTCAAATGATTCTTGTGGATTTCTAAGCTTTTTATACTCTAAAACAATACTTTCAACATAAAAACGGGCAAATCTTAGAGGCGTTGATTTGAGAACTGTATAGCCATTTTTCCCCTCGCTGACGATTTTACCACCAAGAGTAATATGGACACCATCCTCTGTTTTACCATCAACTTTTGCTTTACATCCTTCAAAACCAATGTCGGCTATTTCATGTGTACCACACCCTTTGACACATGCAGACCAGTAGAGACGCACTCTACCATTTTCAAGAGGCACCGCGTTTGTAAGATACTCCGACATTGCAATAGCATCACGCTTATTTTCAATAACACCAAAACTACAATGCTCAGTTCCGGCACAGGCAATAAGATTGTTAAAATAGGGCGAATTTACATTTTTATACTCTTGAAAAAAGTCATTTTCAAGAAGCGTTTGTGTCTCTTTTACTCCAAGAATATAGAGGTTTTGCTCAACACTAAAACGCAGCTCACCATTTCCAAATGCTTCACTAAGTTCAGCTACGCGAAGTAGGGCAGTTCCACTAAATATTCCTGATGGAACAACAACCTGAATGGCAAAAGTACCATCTTTGAGTTGGACTTTACCATGCTGCGTGTCATGTGCATTTGTTGTTGTAAGTGTATCTCCAGCGGATGCAAAATCAACTCCTGCATTTTCACGAATGGCAGCAGTGATTGTTTGCATTCCTACAGCATCTATAAGAAAATGGAGTCTATTTTTATTACGATTATCTCTAAAACCATATTTTTTAAATATTTCAATAAGTGCATCGTACGCAAGAAGAACTTCACTCTCACTAGCTAAGAACATATCTGCATTTTTTGCTATCATTCCTACACGACCGCCAAGATACAAATTGTATCCATAATAGCCATTTTTTTGTGCAAGAACAAAACAACAGTCATGTCCAAAAACATTACATCTATTTGCCATTGAACCTGTAACGGCAGTGTTAAATTTTCTAGGCAGTGTTGAAATCCATTCAGGATTAAAAAGAAATTTTTCTTGAATTTTTTCTAAAAGAGAAAATGATGGAAGAATATTATCAAAGCCAAGTTTATCAAGTGGGTCTGTAACAATATTTCTAAAGTTATCTACGCCAGTTTGGTAAGCATTAAGCCCTACATCTTTAAGTTCTTGTAAGATGGCAGGCATATCTTCTATGTTTAGGTAGCGAAATTCAACCTGCGCACGAGTTGTGATGTCGATGTAGTCTTGCCCATAATTTTTAGCGATATTTCCAAGAGTTTTTGCTTGTGCTGCGTTTAGATGTCCACCAGAAATTCTGACACGCATCATAAACTGTTTTGGAGTAAGCCCATCTTTGTCATAAATACCAAAACATTTTAAAAAGTACTTTTTATCTTCATCAGGAATTGAGTCATATCCCTCTTTTGCGTACTTTTGTATTGCATTAAAGGCTTCGGCAGGGTTTTTTAAATCCTTTACCTTTTCAACCTTATTTACTTTTTTACTTCGTGCTAATTTAGCTTCTTCTAAAGTCATTACTCTTCTTTCCTTTTATATTCTTCCACCAGCAGCAACACCCCAAGTAGTTCTCCATCTTGTTTTTACAAAACTAAGACCTGCGATAGCTACAAGAACAACAGCTGCAAAAATTAAAAATCCTTCTGTATATCCGTTAAATGCACCCTTAGACCATCCAAGTGTTTTTATAAGTGCCGTACCACCAAGACCACCAGCACAGCCAACTAATCCTGTCATTATACCAATATCTTTTCCAAATCTTTGAGGTACAAGTTGGAAAACTGCACCATTTGCCATACCAAGGTTTGCCATGATTAAGAACAGAACTAAAATAGATACATAAAACGGTAATTGAACTAATGCCGTAAGAGCAACAAACCCTGCAACTGCACCATAAAAAAAGTAAAGTGCTTTTACTCCACCAATTTTATCTGCAATGTTTCCACCAACAGGACGAAGAACAGCACCTGCAAAAATAGTAATAGCACCAAAATAACCAGCAATAACTTTTACATTTGGTTCGTTAAGATACTCCATACCAAACGCAGACATATCTGCTTGATAAGTGTTCATGAGATAAACTTTCATATACCCAGCAAAACCAACGAAACCCCCAAAACTTACTGCATAGAAGAGGTTAAACCACCAAGTATCTTTATCGCCTAAAAGTTTGAGGTAATCTTTTACTTTTTTAGGTCTTGGTGTATAAATCTCTTTTGGCGCATCTTTTGCTAAGAAAAGATAAGCAACAAATACAATGATAGCCATAGCAGCACCAACACCAAATACAGAGTACCAACCCCAGTACTGAGCAATTTTTGGAGCGAAGATGAAGTCAAGCACAACACCAATGTTTCCAGCACCTGCAATACCTAAAACAACACCTTGAAGTTTTGGTGGGTACCATTGACCAGCTTGTGGAAGTGCAACTGCAAACGAAGCCCCTGCAAACCCGAGTCCGAGTGCGACTACAAGTAAAATGTTATATGTAATTTTGTCACCCATAAAAAAAGCTGTTAAAAGAGAAGCAATAACAATGGCTTGAGAGATAAGTGCAGTCTTCTTTGCACCGATTTTATCAACACTAAATCCAAGAACAATTCTTAAAATAGCACCTGAGAGAATAGGAAGTGAAAGTAGGGTTGCTTTTTGCCCTGCTGTCATGATAAAGCCTGTTTTAGCCAGTGCTTCAGCTATCTCTGTTGAAAGTGGCCCGAGCATTGTCCAGACCATAAAACTCATATCGAAATATAAAAACGCCATAAAAAGGGTCGGGAAGTGTCCTTCTCCTTTTAGTGCTTTAAAGTTTGCCATATGTGTATTTCTCCTAGTAATTTTATGGTGTAATTATAATAGATAAAATAAGCAGATGGAATAGTTTATTGATTAAAAATTAACCATACTTAAAAAATCGTATGATTAAAAAATATACAACTAGCAGTATAATAAGTAATTTTTCTTGATATATATCAATTTTTTTCATTATGTGATTTCATATAATTTCACAAATTTATAGAAGGATAGCGAAATGACGTTTACAAACTCTGCTGAGTTATTGTCTTTTCACTGGGTTGCTTACTCCATATATTCTGCAATGATTATTTCCGTTGTTGCATGGTTTGGATATAACCTTACGAGAAAAGATGCTAAATCAGTTTTTAGAATACCATTTTATTGGTATATGGCCTTTTTAGTTGCGGGTGGTGTGGGGCACCATATTTTTACCTATAATACTATTCCGTGGGTATCGCAGGATATTGACAGACATAACATTAAACCAGATGCAAAATATGAATTTGAAATTCAAAATCATAAATGGATAGGACTTCCTAAACAGATAGTCATTCAATGTGGTCAAACGGTTGAGTTTGATGTGCATAGTAGAGACTTGGTATATGGTTTTGGACTTTTTCGTCAAGATGGTTCTATGGTAATGCAGATGCAGGTAAATCCGGGAACAGATGTGAACGGCATTCTTGATTCAAATGATATTCTTTGGACATTTAACCATAATGGTGTTTTTGATTTGACATCGACAGAATACTCTGGACCAAAACAGTATAGTGAAGATGGAAAAGATTTGATGGCGGTAAAAGACTTGGTAAAAGTTGTAGGGTGTAAAGATAATGGAGGTATCCAATGAGTTATATGAATAAATTGATAAATGGTACAAATTTTGACCATAAAGGTTTAAACGCTCTGCAAAAGGTTACGCTTCGTGCTGTAGTTATGGCATTTTTATTCTATGGTTTGGTTGCTATTGAGGGAATGATAATGAGAATGGTAGAAGTTGGGCACGTACCACTTAACCCTATTCCAGCGCAATTTTTTCATCCTGAGCACTTTTTCTCTATTATGACTGTGCATCCTATTGTAGGTATTTTTGGTTCTACATACCAACTTGTTTTTGGTGCTTTTACATTTTTGGTACCATATCTTACAAAGAAACCTCTTTACAGCATTAAACTAGCCAACATTACTTGGATGCTTATTACCGGAGGAACTGCATTAGCTTGGATAGCTGCGTTTGTTTGGTCTTATGCACCGCTTTACACACTTTACTGGCCACTTCCTGCTGACACGCATCAGTTTAAAGTTAT
>NZ_JALUKE010000007.1 GCF_027056685.1 Sulfurimonas sp. | reverse complement strand
TAAAGACTTGTTCTACCTGCTCTCTCTCACCTTTTCTTAAAAGTCCATTATCTACAAAGACAGGAACAAGTTGCTCACCAATTGCTTCATAGAGCATTGCTGCAACAACAGAACTATCAACACCACCGCTGAGTCCACAAAGCACTTTACCATCACCAACGCGTTCTCTAATAGATTCAATTTGTTGTTTTAAGAAATGCTCCATTTTCCATTTTTCAGCTACACCACAAATATTTTTTGCAAAATTACGAAGCATTAAGTAACCCTCTTCTGAGTGTTGTACTTCTGGATGAAATTGCATTGCATAGACGCGTTTTTCATCATTTGCAATCGCTGCATATGGAGAGTTACTTGAAGTTGCAATAACTTTAAACCCTTTAGGAAGTGTCTCAACTCTATCTGAGTGACTCATCCATACAATTCTATTGTTGTCACACTCTTTAAAAAGTGGTGAAACAGCATCGGGATAGCCTACTAATTCAAGTTCAGCTTTTCCATATTCGTGATGATCAGAACGAATTACACTACCACCAAAATCCACTGCAATTCTTTGCATACCATAACAAATACCAAGAATAGGCAGACCCATATCATAAACACCCTGATCCACCTCATAAGCGTTTTCATTATAGACTGATGAAGGACCACCACTCAAAATAATACCTTTAGGATTTTTTGCTTTTATATCTTCTACTTTTGTGTGATAAGGAAGAATTTCGCAGTAAATTTTATCTTCACGCAGACGACGAGCTATAAGTTGTGTATATTGAGAACCAAAATCGAGGACGATAATACTAACATTTGTCATTTGAAATGCCTTTTTAAAATATGATAATTAATGAGAAAGAATACTATAAAGTAGATTAATGTTTGATTTAAACGCAGCCATTTACTGCGTTTAAGAGTTAAAAAGTTTAGTAAAGTCCTAAAATTTCAAATTGAACATACCAAATAGCAATTGAAACGAAGTAGCCAGCCAAAACTGTCCATGAGTGTTTCATATGTGAACCAAAAGTATAAACACCACGCATTTTACCCATAACACCCACACCTGCAGCGGAACCAAAACTGATTAGACTGCCGCCAATACCTGCTGTCATTGTTACAAGCATCCACTGGTCTGTATCCATAGATGGAGATGATTTCAAAATAGCACTCATAACAGGAACATTATCAATCACTGCAGATAGGAAACCTACACCAATATTTGAAGCTGTTGCCCCTGCCATCGCGTAAACATCATGTACATACTCTAAAAATCCTAAAAAGTGTAATGCTCCAACTGCCGAGAGAATACCAAAGAAGAAAAGAAGTGTATCATTTTCCACTTTTTCCATATTTACATAAATATTGAATGTATTTGCACCTTTTCTTTTTAATTGGAATGAATAGAGTTTTAAAATTGCAAGTCCAAACATCATACCCCACATTGCTGGAAAATGGAAGAATGTATGTCCTAAAACTGCAATAACAATAGTAAGCACACCTAAATATGCAACAGTAATACCACCGTCTAAAACAACAGGTTTTTTCTCAGTTGAAGCATCAAAGGGAGGCTGACCAGAAGGAAGAGAAAGACTTAGCAAAAATGCTGTTACACCCCACCCTATTACTGAAGCTGGAAAAAGATAAAGAAAATCTACAAATTGACCTTTTTCTGCAGTCCAAGACATTAGTGTTGTAATATCTCCAAATGGAGACCATGCACCACCTGCATTTGCAGCAACAACAATATTTATAGCCCCTGGAACTAAAAATGAAATATTTTTCTTATCTATTGTAAAAAGTACAGTAGAGAGAATAAGTGCTGTTGTTAAGTTGTCTGCAACAGGAGAAATAAAGAATGCTAAAAGACCTGTTAGCCAAAAAAGTTTTTTATATGTATAACCCTTTGAGACAAGTTTATACTTCATTAAATCAAACACACCACGCTCAAGCAGTGTTTCGATGAAAGTCATAGCCACTAAAAGGAAGAAGAATATTTCAGAAATCTCTAAAATCAATCTCTCAAGTTCTTTATGTAAAGGCATTGGATCAAGCCCGTTTATAGCATAGTAAATCCCAATAAGCATAAACATAAATGTCCCAGCAAAAAGTGATGGTTTTGCCTTATTTATCTCATACTTCTCCTCTGTAGCTATAAAATAGTACGCTATAACAAAGACTGCTAAACTTAGCCATCCTACCCATGTTGTTGCAAGATTAATTGCTTCGTGTTCCATTATTTCTCCTCTTGTATTGTGTGAACCCCTATAGATTCACTGCGTTTAAGTGCCGATGTTACTATCTCTTTTGCAGTTAGTAAACGAAATTTGAGTAGTTTACCAATATTTTCATTTAAAAGAGCATTAATTGTCTCTAAAGCATCATTTAATCCTCGTTTTGTCCTCACTATAGAAACATTCTCCCACATTATATGACGCAGCTGATTTTTTATGTTCTTGTCATTTTTAAGACTCATGACCTCATCTTCAAGCTTGAAATGCATATCTTCTTTTGGCTCATCAATATGTTTCATAATATCATCAGTCGCTCTTTTTGCAAAAACCATTCCCTCAAGCAAAGAGTTGGAAGCAAGACGATTTGCACCATGCACTCTTGTAGATGCAACTTCACCAACAGCATACAAATTTTTTACACTTGGCACTTTTGCATCCAAATCTGTTTTTATACCACCAATGGCATAGTGAAACGCAGGAGAAATTGGCACTCGCTGTTGTGGTACTTTGTAGCCTAAGCTTCGTAAGTTTTTATAGATATTTGGAAAACGGTGTGCAAAATACTCTTCATCAAAATTTTCAAAATTCAAGTATATTTTCAATCCTGTTTTTCTTGAGTAGTGATACATCGCTTTTGAGACAATATCACGAGAAGCAAGCTCTCCTCTCTCATCATAATCAAATAAAAATCTTCTACCATTTTCATCTTCCATTGTTGCACCCTCACCACGAAGTGCTTCTGTAAGCAGCATCTTTTGTGCATTTGTAGAGTTTACAAAGACAGTTGGATGAAATTGCAGCATCTCCATTCTATCGAGTGCTATGCCTTTCATCACACAAAGTCCTTGCATATCTGCACTAATGCAGGGTGCATTGGTATGGTACTCAAAAAGGGAGCCAACACCACCACTCGCTATAATGACATTTTTAGCATAAATATTTCGTCTCTCTCTATGTTCAAGCAGAGTAACACCATAACACTCTCCATCTTTAATGAGTAAATCAACAACTCTTGCATCACCAAGCATAGCATGTCTGTTTTGTTGCAGCAAAAAGTAGTGTAAATATCTTCCAGTTGCATCACCACCAGCATGCAAAATACGCTCACATGAGTGTGCGGCTTCTTTAGTATAGAGAAGTTTATCATTTTCATCTCTGTCAAATTCAAATCCGTGTGCTATTAAATCATCAATAGCCTTGCGTGAATTTTCACTCAAAACATTTACAGCATCCGTGTCGCATAAGCCTGCACCTGCTTCAAGTGTATCTTTTATATGAAAAGGTATATCTGCTTTATCGCGAGCAAGAGCTACACCACCTTGTGCATAAAAGGTATTGCATTTGAAAGTTTCACGCTTATTAATAAGCAGGATTTTTTTATCTTTTGGCAAATTCATAGCAGCATAAAGTCCTGCTACGCCTGCTCCTATTATTATTACATCATATCTTATCATTGGCTGCAACTCGCATTATTATCTTTTTGTAACTCTTTTTTTTGAATTATAAACTTCACATTTTTATCGCTAAAGCCTTTATCCTCTTCGTAATATGGATTAGCTTTATAGCCACATCCACTAAAACATAAGAAAAAGCCTGCTATAATTAACAGATGAAAAATGTTAGCGATATTCTTAATTCTCTTCAAAATAAACCTCAGTTTTCTAAGCTTTCGCACTATAAATGCATCTCTAGGATACAGTCGTTATTTTCGCCACCTTTACAAAGAATGGTCAAGTTTGCTTACATTAAAAACAACACACTATTCTTTGTACTCAACCACCCAGGTGCCAAACAAGAGTTTGATAATAATATACAAAGCATTAAAAGTGCTTTAAAGTTCTATAATCCTGATGAGTGTCAGGCAGATAACATCCAAGATATTAAAGCATTTGTAACACATTCTCCTACAAAAGTATTCAAATTAGAGAAGAAAGAACCGCAAATATACCCAGAGCGTTCAAGTGGAGAGTTTGAAATAAACATTCATAACCAAGAACTAAAATCGCTTGTAGAGTCTATTCAAAACATTATAAAAGAGAAAAATGCAACTGTTAGAGACGATTAAACAGCTCCCCTCTTCTGCGGGAATTTACCAATACTTCGATAAGAATGGTCACCTTTTATATGTTGGCAAGGCAAAAAATCTTGCCAACAGAGTAAAAAGTTACTGGAAATTTACACCAAAATTAGGAGCAAATACAAACCTTTCTGTGCGAATAAAAAAGATGATAGAGCAGACAGTTTCCATGAATTACATCGTCGTAAACTCCGAACATGATGCACTCATTCTTGAAAACTCTCTTATCAAGCAACTCAATCCAAAGTACAATATACTTTTAAGAGATGATAAAACCTACCCCTATATTTATATTGACAACTCTCAGGAGTATCCCCGTTTTGAAATAACAAGAAAAATTATAAAGAGTAAAGACATTACCTACTTTGGTCCCTATTCTGTTGGTGCAAGAGATATTTTAAACTCTATCTATGAAATCTGTAAGCTTGTTCAAAAAAAGGGTTCTCTTAAATCAAAAAAACTCTGTTTATACTATCAAATAGAGAAATGTTTAGGTCCATGTGAACTTCCAGTTTCAAAAGAGCGTTATCAAAAAGAGATTGATTTAGCTACAAAACTCATTAAAAACAAAACATTTTTAACAAAAAAGCTCAAAGAGAGAATGAACTTTTATGCCCAGGAGTTGCGTTTTGAGGAGGCAGGTGAACTGCGCGATAGAATAGAGAGGATTGAGCGTTCAGAGATTAAAAGTGACATAGATTTTGCAACAGATGAAAATTATGATATTTTTGTCATAGAGCACTCCCCTAAGCGTGCCGTCGTTGTTCGTATATTTATGCGTCACGGTAAAATTATATCCTCTACCCATAATTATATAAACATAAATGAAGAATTTAATATAAATGAGGCCTATTCTCGTGCCTTGATTGATTTTTACAAAGATGAAAAGCCCCCTATTGTTGCACCTATTTTAGTTGCTGATATGTTTGATGACTTGGCACTTATAGAAGCACATTTAAGCAAAATATTTGAAAAAAAAGCCTCTATATCTGTACCACAAAGAGGCAAGAAAAAAGATTTAATTACTCTTGCAAAACTAAACGCAGCAGAGTTACTCTCAAGAGAAACAAATATATCTAACACTGAAATTTTAGAAGACATTCAAGATTTATGCAAACTAGAAAGAGTTCCTCTAAGAATTGAGACCTTTGACAATTCACATATGGCAGGAGTAGCTACTGTAGGCGCTATGATTGTCTATGAAAATGGCAGATTTGATAAGAAATCTTACAGAACTTATCATCTAAACGCAAAAGATGAATATGCACAGATGCGAGAAACGCTCTCTCGGCGCGTTGCAAGTTTTGCTAAAAATTCTCCACCAGATTTATGGATACTCGATGGTGGCGCAACGCTTCTTAAGCTTGCTTTAGAAATTTTAGAATCAAATGGCGTTTTTTTAGATGTAATTGCTATTTCTAAAGAAAAAGTTGATGCAAAGGCACATCGTGCCAAAGGAAAAGCAAATGATATTATCTACACAAAAGAGGAAGCTTTTCGGCTAAAAAATAGCGACAAAAGATTACAATTTGTTCAAAATTTACGAGATGAATCACATAGAGCAGCCATCACTTTTCATAAAAAAACCAAGCTCAAACTCGACCAAGAGAGTAAACTGCTTAACCTAAATGGAATTTCACCAGCAAAAGTACAAAAACTTTTAAACCATTTTGGGACTTTTGAAGCACTCAAAAATGTTACCCAAGATGATATTTCTTCACTTTTAAATACAAAAGATGCAAAAACCATCAAAAATATTTATAAATAAGTTTTTTTTTTATCCCTTTATGATATATTTGTGATAGATTAATAGTTCAAGCAATTATAAGGTTTTTTTATGAGTAAGGTTATTCCAAAAGATAAAGAGTATTTTTTTGATGACGATGTGATCATTAGCCAAACAGATTTGAAAGGTGTTATTACATATGGAAACAGAGTTTTTTTTAAGGTTTCAGGATATGAAAAGGATGAACTAATAGGGCAAGCACACAATATTCTCAGACATCCGGATATGCCAAAAGAGGTATTTAAAAAGATGTGGGAGACTATTCAAACCGGACAAGTTTGGAACGGACTTATAAAAAACCTGCGTAAAGATGGTCTTTACTATTGGGTGGAGACAGAAATACTTCCCATACGGGATGAGAATGATGAAGTCATAGGTTACATAGCAGCAAGGAAATCCGCTTCAAGAAAAGATATTCAAGAAAATGAAGAGATTTATCAAAAAATGTTAGAGACGCAAAAGTAAGGAGTGGCAATGTTAATATATAATTTTCAAAAAGAATTTTTAGGTATAGATGCCAAAGACCTGCAAGAGCTAGGCTATCAAGATCTATCTTCATTAAGAAGTGAGGTAACAGATTTTGCTGATTTATTTGTAAAAACACCTGGTTATATTCATAATTTTCAACATGTACACTGGATAGATTTTATTGATTGTGCAGATGATGGTGAAATACAAAAAGTTATTATTAATGCAAATGAAAAAAACTTTACCGCCAATCTATTAATTTCCTATGCTTATCTCAGCGATAATCCAATAGAAAAAGCATATCTTATTCATCTCAACAATTTAAGAGTTTTATCTGATAGAGAAGTTGAGCATATTCATGATGATATTTTACAAAAGCCTACTCCAATACATCACAAACCTATAGTAAAACCAGTTCATGAACCAGTACAAGATATATTGCTTCCAGAAGATGTGAACAATAATATAGATGAATTTATACCTCAAGTCCAAGAAAGTGTGCAGGAGAATGTTCAAGAAGTCCCTGCTGTAGAAGATATAAATGATATAAAACTTGACATTGATTTAGAAGAAGAACCTAGTGTCACACCTCCAAGCAAAGTTCATAAAAAAGAAGAAGTTAACAATGGATATATCTACAACCCGGAAGTAGCTTCAAAAGAGTTAGGTCTACCACTTGATTTAATAGAAGAGTTTATCCAAGATTTTATAGCACAGGCTAGAGATTTTAAATCAGAACTTTATACTTCACTAAATGATGGAGATATTGACAATGTTAAAACCTTGTCTCATAAACTCAAAGGTGTTGCTGCAAACCTAAGGATTGAGGACGCATTTGAAGTTCTCGCACTCATTAATACTACTCCTGACATTTCAGTGATTCAAAGTAACTTAGATTTGTTTTATAAAATCATTGCTAAATTAGCTGGTGAAGAGATTGATGAAGTAGTTACAGTTGAAGCAGAACAAGCACAAGCACAAGAAGAGAAACAAGAAGAATTTTCACTTGAATTTAAAGATGATGAAGATAATGTTATTCAAGAGCCTATAGAAATTCAGGAAGAAGAGAAAGAAGAGAAAGAAGAGAAAGAAGAGAAAGAAGAGAAAGAAGAAGCAAAAAAAGAAGAAGAACTTTCACTTACATTTAAAGATGAAGCTCAAGAAATAGTTCCAAAAATAGCACAAGAAACTATTGAAATTAGCTATTCAAAAGAGAAGGTGGCAAATGAAATTGGGCTTGATATTGAAAGCTTTAAAGAAGTGTTTAATGATTATATTTATGAAACGAATATACTTATCAAAGAGATGCAAGATGCCACTGAAAATAACAACTTTGACCTCGTTAATTTTGAGGTAATGAAACTCAAAGGAATGAGTGAAAATATGCGAATAAATAGCTTTAATAGTGATCTTGAAGCACTTACACACTCAACAAATCAAGAAAAGTCACTCAAACTCATTCATAAAATTCAAGATATAATAAACCAATTATCAAAAATAGGAGCTTAACAATGCAACTCAGCCTAAAAAATAGATTACGACTTATCAGTCTAATACCAATTATTATTCTCTTTTTTGTAACAAGTTACTTTGTGTATACTTCATACGACAGTTATAAATCTGCGCAACTTTTACAAAATAAGCTCTCAACTAATAGAGAGCTTAATGACCTACTTATCAATATCTCTCGAGAGAAGGGTATGACCGTCATTTACCTCGGAAACTCTTCACCAAAGACTCTTAAATCTTTGGTAAAACAGAGAAAAATTGTAGATGCCTTAACAAAAAAATATTTCCAAGGTATCAAAAATATTCCTAGTAAACTAAGTTCCGCTTTAAAAGAGATTCAACAATCTCGTCTATTAGTAGATGAGCATAAAATAAGTTTTGAAGATGTTTATCAAAATGTATATGCCAAAGCCCAAAATATTGCAATTAAGGAACTTGAAAAAATTACGAATGAACAACTCGATGCAAAAATTAATGAATACACAAACAAATATATAGAATTTGTTCGAGCAAGTGAATATACTGCACAAGAGAGAGACTATCTTTCATATACTATTGCTAAATCAACCCCTTTAAATGAAGAATCAATTAATAAATGGATTTCACTCATTGCAAAAGCAGATGCTTTAGACTATGATACTTTAAAAAATAAAATGTTAGTATCAAAGCTCAATAATATCTTTAAAAATGAAGATGCAACGGAGTTGTTTGAAGATATAAATAGCCAAAGAGCTGCAATTTTAGTTGAAGCTGCGCAAGGGAAATATGATACAAACGCAGGTGTTTGGTTTGCTATGCTTTCTGAAAAAATAAATATGATTTCTAACGCAGAAGAGATACTCCTTGAAACAATGGATACAAGAGCTATCACCATTAAAACAGATGCTCTGCAACTTCTCGCAATTACCTTTACAATTTGGCTTATTTCAGTCATTTTAGCAATTTTTGGATTTTTACTTTCTAATGAAATAGCTAGAAATATTCTTAACCTAGAAAATGTTTTAAAAAGAGTTGCTGATGACACAAATGACACTTCTCAAAAAAGAGAAATAAATCTTCACACTGCAAAAGGTACAGAAGAAGCCTATAATCTACTTGAACATATTATTGAGCAAACACGGCTTGATAAAGAAAGTGCGCAAGAAGCGAGTGAAGCAAAATCAATGTTTTTGGCAAATATGTCACATGAGATACGAACACCACTTAATGGTATTGTTGGATTTACTGAACTTTTGAAAGATACAGGTCTTCAAGAAGAGCAAGCTGAATTTGTTGAAATTATTGAAAAAAGTTCTGAAAATCTTTTGGAAATCATCAATAATATTCTTGACCTTTCAAAAATTGAGAGTAATAAACTAGAGATTGAAGATATTATTTTTAATCCTATAGAAGAGTTTGAAAGTGCTGTTGAAGTCTACTCTGTTCGTGCTAGTGAAAAACAGATTGACTTAAGCTGTTTTATAGACCCAGAACTTGAGCAAGCACTTAAAGGTGATCCAACAAAGATTAAAGAGGTGCTTATAAATCTTCTTTCAAATGCAGTTAAATTCACAAATAGTTCTGGAATGATTAATGTCGATATTAGAAAACAGACTTCAGTGCAAGAGGGGATTACAAGAGTTAGATTTGAAGTGCAAGATAGCGGTATTGGTGTTACAAGTGAGCAAAAATCAAAAATATTTGAAGCCTTTTCACAAGCAGATACTTCCATTACGCGTAAATATGGTGGTACTGGTTTAGGGCTTACCATTTCTGCTAGATTTATTGAGCTTATGGGTGGACAACTTGATTTACAAAGTGAACCAGGAGAAGGAACAACTTTCTTCTTTACAATTGATTTTGAAGAGATTAAGACAAAAGGGGAGACTCTTCAAGGGGCTTATTCAAGCATTAATGCCCTTGTTTTAGAATCAGAACATAAAACAAAAAGACAAGATAGTTACCTCTTAGAGTATCTTGATTTTTATGGTGTAAGCTATACAAAGTACAAAGATTTAGCTGAACTAGAGAACCTGCAAAAACAGATTAACTATGATTTACTTTTTATTGATTATGAACACTGTAGTGAAAAAGAGCTTAAAGAGTATGCATCTCTTCGCCAGAAACTAATTTTAATCACAAAGTCGTTTTATATGAAAACTATTGAGAGTTTCGGTATTGAAATATTTAAAACACTCTATGAACCACTCAACAATACAAAATTAAAAAGTGCACTTGAAAGTTACCAAAGCGAGAATTTTACAGCTGTAACACAAGAGAGAAAAATTCCAACAACTATTGATATGGAATCTGCAAAATTTAATGCAAAAGTTTTAGTTGCTGAGGACAATATTATCAATCAAAAATTGATAAAAAGAACACTTGAAGATTTAGGTCTTACAGTTAGTATTGCATCCAATGGACTTGAAGCTTTCCAAAAGCGTAAAGATGGTGATTTTGATCTTATATTTATGGATATTCAAATGCCATTCCTTGACGGTATTGAAGCGACAAAAGAGATTTTAGAGTTTGAAGAGGATTACCATAGGATTCATGTTCCTATTATTGCACTAACAGCAAATGCCCTTAAAGGCGATAGGGAAAGATTTATAGAAGCTGGTCTTGATGAATACACCACAAAACCACTTGTGCGTTCTGAGATCGTACTGCTATTGACACAATTTTTATCTGATAAAATCATAGATGTGAGAGAAGAACCAGAAATTAAAATTGAGCCTGAAACAGCAGTAGCAGAAGTAGCAGAAGTAGAAGAGGTAGAAGAAGCAGTAACAGAAAAAGAAGTAAAAGTAGAGAAAACAGAAGCTGCAGGAGAAGAACAAGAGATAGTAGAGGAAGAAGCATTACTAGAGGTAGAAGAAGCGGAGGTAGAGGAAGAAGAACAGATACCTCAGCAGAGACAAAAACAGGAGTACAAAGCAGATATAATCCTTGCTAAGAAAAGTCTTTTTGAAACAAAACTCTTTCAAAAAGTTTTAGACTCACTCGGCTATAGCTATGATGTTGCTAACACTACTGCAGAATTAGAAAGTATGATTGCAGACAACAATTACAGAGTTATTCTTTTTGACAAAGAGTTACAAAATCTAAATATTGAAGCATTTTCAAAACTTGTTAAATCAGCAAGTCAAAAGAGTAATTTACCAACATACCTTGTTTTAATGAATAACGATGACAACAGTGGTGAAGATATAGCTTATGTGCATGAAAGCATACGCAATATAGTAAATAAAGACTTACTGCGTTTAGTTATTGAAAAATTTATATAAAGGAAAATAGATGCAAAGAACTGATTTGGTCGTCCTAGCAGTAGATGATGATATAATTAATTTGAAACTTTTAAAATCTATGCTGATGAAAAATAGTCATGTCAAAGAAGTTGTAGAAGCAAAAAATGGCTCTGATGCCATTGGATTACTCAAAGCAAGAGATGATATAGACTTAATACTTTTAGACATTATAATGCCCATAATGAACGGCATCGAGATGCTAAAAGTTGTAAGAGCAGACGACAGCCTTCGTCAACTTCCTATTATTGTTTTAACAACGGATGAAACGAAAAAAAATGAGGCACTCGAATCAGGTGCAAATGGTTTTCTTATGAAGCCCATTCGAAATGACGACCTACTCAAAAAGATGGCAACAGTCATACTCTAAACAAGTTCTATACAAGAACTTGTTTTAAAACCTCTTCAACTCTTTTAACAGGAACAATCTCAAGCGCTTCTTGCACCTCTTTTGGAATATCTTCTAAATCTCGCTCATAATTTTTTGCAGGAATCAAAACTTTTGTCATTTCAGCCTTATATGCTGCAATAAGTTTCTCTTTTAAGCCACCAATAGGAAGTACATCTCCGCTCAAAGAGACCTCACCTGTCATTGCAATCTCAGAACGGATTTTTCGTGAGCTTAGTATAGATGCAATAACACTTACCATAGCAATACCAGCACTTGGTCCATCTTTTGGAGTCGCTCCATCTGGAACATGAATATGTAAATCATAGCGCTTGTAGACTTCACTAGAATCCACTTCCACAATCTCCTCTTTCTCTTTGAATGTCAAAGGGATATTATCTTGAGAAATGCGTAGTTTTCTTTTATCTATAAGTGTTTTGACAACACTCATAGCAATACGCGCTGACTCTTTCATCACATCACCAAGACTACCAGTGAGCTGAAGCGTTCCTTTTCCCTTGATGCGAATACTCTCAATTTTAAGTACATCACCACCAACCGCAGTCCAAGCCAAGCCATTTACCACACCCACAACTGGTATTTTATCTGTCTTCTCAATTTCAAAAATACTTTTATCGAAAAATGTTTTTAAATTTTTCATAGATACAGTGACCTTATTCATCTCAGGATGTTTAAGTATATCTAAGGCAGCTTTTCGAGACATTTCAGCAATTCGTCTGCGTAAATTTCTCACTCCCGCTTCACGCGTATAAGAGTGTATTAAATCTTTTAAAGCCGGCTTAGAGATACTAAGCTCATTTTTTTTCAGTCCATGCTTTTTTAACTCTTGTGGAATTAAATAGCGACGCGCTATTTCAAACTTCTCCTGAGGAGTGTAAGAGCTGAGTGTAATAAACTCCATTCTGTCACGAAGTGGAGCAGGAATACGCCCAATATCATTTGCAGTGGCAATAAAAATGACATTACTTAAATCTAAATCAAAATTAAGATAATAGTCACGAAATTCACTGTTTTGCTCTGGATCTAATATCTCTAAAAGTGCAGCGGTAGGGTCACCTCTTTGTGAGCGTGTTATCTTATCTATCTCATCAAGTACAATCACCGGATTTATTTTTTTAGCATCAATCAAACCTTGAGTAATACGCCCAGGCATAGCCCCAACATAAGTACGACGATGACCACGAAGTTCATTTACATCTTCAAGTCCACCAAGTGCTATTCTCACAAGAGGACGTTTTAGTGCAGTTGCTATTGAGTTAGCAAGTGATGTTTTTCCAACGCCTGGAGGTCCTGCAAAACAGAGAATAGCCCCCGCATTTTTTTTCGCAGTAATCCCACGAAGTTCAAGCAGCTCTTTTACTGCGAAATACTCTACTATACGCTCTTTTGGTTTTTCAAGTGAAAAGTGGTCTTTATTTAGTTGTTCTTCTACCGTTTCAATTTTAAGTGATTTTTTCGCTAAATCTCCAAAAGGAATATCTAAAACCCAGTCAAGATAGGTCTGCGTCATAGAAGCATCAGAAGAGTCGGGATGCATACGAGAAAATCTCTCTAATTGTTTAGAAATCTCTTTATAAGCATCTTCTGTCATCTTCTCTTTTTTTGCTTCGAGTTGTTTCTTGTACTCTTCTATCTCTTCATCACGGGAAGTATCAACACCAAGCTCTTGCTGAATCTGCTTCATCTGCTCTTTTAAGAAGTACTCTTTATTTACCTCTTCAATATGTGAATGCACTTTTGAGCGAATCTCTTTTTGCAATTTATTTGCTTCTATCTCTTCAATAAGATAATCAATCAAATCCAAAAATCTTTTTTCAGTATCACTCTCCACAAAAAGTTTATATGCCTGCTCTTTTTTAAGCTTAATAGTAGAACAAATCAAATCTATAATACGGTTATGATCATGATTTTCTTCTATAGTTCTTAGTAAATCAGGAGGAAAATAGTTGCTAACCAAAGAAAGCGCTCTTACTTTTTCTCGCACTACTTCTAAAATTGCATCAGCCTTAAGTGCATCAACATCTGAAGACTCAATTATATCAACATGTGCTATAAGAGGATTTTGTGAAACCTGATAAAGAGATTTTGCACGAGCAAGTCCTTGAAAAAGTACTTTTACTCTTCCATCAGGTAAAGAAACCTTACGCATAATAGAGCCAACAACGCCCGTATCATATAAAGCATCAAAATCTCTTTCACCTTCATGTCCTGCTTTACTTGTACAGACAATAACAAGAGAGTTGTTATCTATAGCTTTTGTTGCTGCGTTTATGTTCTCTTTATCACTTAAAAAAAGTGGTGATATCATAAATGGGTATAAAAAAAGTTCATCTTCTGCTATTACCGGAATATCAGCAGGAAATTCTCCATAATTACTCAATTTCATAAATTTTCATCCTTTACTTCGTTATATTTTCATCACTATCGCTAACTGTATTTCGTGAAACGACACTTTTTGTATCTGGTATTAAAAAAGCATACCAACTTGATTTGCCATCGCCAACAAACCACTCTCTATACCAAGGAATTTTAGCCGGTGTAACATTTTTCCAGTTTATCCACGCCTGAGGGTCAAGATCTCTATAATATTTTGCTGATCTTGGTTTATCAATTCTATCATACAAACCTGCAATACTCTCGTTAAACGAAGCTCTTCCAAGATAAAGTCTTGTGAGCATTGTATCTACTAAAGAGTAGTACATAGAGTGAGGATGGTTTTTCTCAAAAGCTTCAGCTTGTTCAATAGCATCTTGAATAAAAACCTGATCTCTTCTTGGATGTGGCAAAGATCTGTATTTTGCTTTGATTTTTAAATACTCTGCAAACTCTATCTCATTGGCGTTGGCATAACGCTTTATGTACTCACTCAAAAAATGTTCCGTTAAAAGATACTCCCCATTGTGCATATGTGCAATTGCCAAAATCATCGTCGCCTCAGGTAAAAGTGGCGAACCAATATGCTCACCCTGCAATGAGGAGTAGTAATCATCAGCTTTATCATAGTTTCCATCTGAGAGGGATTCTATAATTTTACCATACCAGTAAACGGCTGGTTTATTATATTCATCAACACTTTTTGAACATGCACTGAAAAGCAGACTCAAAACAAACAAACCCAAAAATATATACATTCTTTTCATAAAATAGACTTCCTTTCGTAATTAGATTGTTATTTTATCTAAAAGATATATAACACGCATTAAATAAGAGAGATTTCAGCTTTTTTAAAGCTTACTCATTAGATAATGTAGTATAGTAACTGTGCTTTGCTACTGAGCCCCGTTGTGTGGTGCAGTAATTTTACTCTGAAGGGGACGCTATGAAACCGCTAATTTTGAAACTTTTATTTATTAACTTAACCTTTTTTACTTTTTTTCTTTCCAATTTAAACGCAAAAACAACTTATGTTGACAATGCGGATGATATTTGTTATGAAAAGCCTACTCCTAGTGGTTTTATGTGTATAAATATGGGAATATGCTCTGGAGGATTGGGATGTAAAAATACATATCCACTTAAAAACATTGGTTCTTCAACGCTGTCCAATGTAGAAGCTATTTATGATGAGAGTGGATTGGGAGGATCTTTCTCAAGTGATTGTGGTGTCAACCCTTCTGGAACTTGTACATCTAAAAGTAACATCAATATGGGTCCTTTTGGAATGTTAGGTAAAACAACAGTTTTTGACTTAGCTAATTCGATTCCACCAGACGACAACAGTAATTCTATATGGGCTTCTAACTTTGCAGGTATGAGTTGTTTCAACGGTGCTAACTTATATGCTACCTATACAAAGAATGGGCAACAATACAGAGGTGTTGTGCAAGCTTGTCCAACTGCAACACAAGAAAGTAATGGAGATAGAGATTTTGAACTACGACATCAAGAAAATATTACTGGTGATGTAAAAGTTATTGGGAATACTGTTTTATGTGAGCACAATTCACATGGGCAATGTGAAGAATCTAAGGATGGTCTTTCAAACGATCAAGTTGACTTACAAAAAGCTCCTATTTCATCATCAACTCTTACTATACCTGACGGTGCTGTAGTTGTATATGCCCGTATTTACTGGCAAGGTAGAATAAAAGCACAATATAAAAAAGACTATAAACAATGGACAAATAAGCAAAAGAACTTAGCAAAGGTTATAGAAATAAAAAAAGGAAATAGTGGAGCATACAAGAAGCTAACGGCTGATGTTGCTGACTTTAGTAGTACTGATTATATTAATATATACTCTGCCAGTGCAGATGCTCTTCCCGCTGTAACTGGTAGTGGAACATATTATGTGGATCCTTCTAGCTTTTATACAAATACAGGAGAAACATCTGATGCTGATCCTTCTGATGGACTAGGTAACTATGGTGCATGGAGTTTGGTTGTAGTTTATCAAGACAATAATAGCACTACAACAAGAAACATTAGTATATTTGATGGGTATAAAAAAGTCACTTCTAGTAGTGGTAATATTAATGTATCAGTTAGTGGTTTTCTAACACCAAAAGTGAACCCTGTCGATTCTAAAACATATGTATTTGCTGGAGAGGGAGATAAATATCTCAAAAATACTGGCGATGTAGTCAAGATGAGCGGCATACGAAGACCAACTTCACCAATGGCAACCCTCGGTACATTTGATTCTCGCATTGATGTGCCTGCTACAAGAGTTCCAGATCTTATTAACAACAACGGAATCGACATCCAATACTATGATGTTGGAACAACCTCAGGGGCAAGAAATATTATAAAAACAGGAGAGACAGGTGCAAAATTTCAGTTTACCTCAGATCAAGATACCTATTTTCCATCACTAATAGTATTTTCAACACAAATATACGCACCTAGACTATGCTATGACTATACTTATGGACAGAATGGCTACTACATTACTGCTCCAAGTACGAAACCGACAGAAATTGAAGGTAGCTTTTCACCAACTAGACCTATCGATGTAAAATTATATTTTAAAAATCTTGAAAATTCTGATATTGAACTCAATGATTTACAGGTTCACATCTATAATATAGATACCTCAAAAGTTACCTATAAAAGAGACAGCACTGCTGTAACTGTCCCTGGAGGTCTGCAGCAAGACCCTATATCTGATGCAGGTAGAGATGTCGGTAATGACCATAATTATAATATCCCAATTGGACATCTAGGATCTTTACAATATTTTTATACTTACTATAGTTTAAATCATTTAGGCTCAGATATAAACACTACAATACATGCAAGACTAACTTATAAATACAGCGTAAAAATTGATGGACAATCTACTAACATTACAGGTATAGGAACATCCGATATTGCCGATATGAATCCCTGTCAGGGAAGCTCTGCTTATACACCAGTACCAGGTAGATTTAATGTAGTTCATAAATCACAAAAAAACAGCTCTTTAAGTTCTGACTACTATTTTAATCTTCCAACACAAGTTGTAAAAAGATATACAGATAACTATTTGATGCAATCACTTGATCCAGATGATCTCAATACCACAAAAGGAGCTACGGGTGTAATTGGATTAGAAATGGTTGACATGTCAGGTTTTCACTATGCTACAGCCACTTGTACTGATCATAATGCAACAACAATCAACAATCATAAAATATGGGTAATATTTGATAACAATACTACCAAATACATAGGAATAAAAAAAGCAGACTTACAAAATAATCTATTTTTTAATAGAGCATCAAAAAATGTTGCTTTTAGATTAAGCTATAATCCTTCTGCAATAAATAGCTCTCGTGTAAACCTAAAAGAAAATTCTAGTAAGCTTTTTGAAATTACTAATTATGATCAACTAGCAGGGCAAGAGTGTGATGCAAGTTTTGGAACTTCTAAAAAAATTGATACATACTGTGGTAGCGAGGGAAAAGGATCTTCCAATAATGGAATGGATTCTTCTGAACTAAGTCAATGTTTTTCATGTATATTTGGAACAGAAATCAAAAATGAGTGTTCAAGAGATAATTTTGCAATCCGTCCGGAAGCATTTTTACTACAACTCAAAGATCAAAACCAAACTACATCTTCAAATCTTTTAAATATCAATGGTACGGGTGCAAATAATGATATAAACTTAGCTGCAGGATATAGCTATAGACTAGATATAAATGCGACAAATCATCAAGACAACAATCCATCTAAAGGATATAATGCTGCGTTTGACAATAATCAGAGTAACACAGCTATGCAACTTCAATATAAATGGACACCACGACAAGCTATAAATAGTAATGCGTGTAATGATACGACTAATAAAATAATTGAAGGTGGATTTAACAATGGATTTTTAGACCATAACAGTTCAGTATCACAAGTTGGAGAGTACAAACTCTCTGCAGTTGATAAAGAGTGGACAGCTGTTGATTATAAATATATACAACACCATCAAAATAACAAATATTTCAATTCTGCTGCAAATGCAGATTGTATTCAAAACTCCGCTAATGTAGTCTCTAGCACTCATTATCAACTCAATGGATGTCAAATCAGTTCTTCTCATAAAAATGTAGATACTGGTTTTATTTACACTGATAAAAATGTAACTTTTCACCCTTATGCATTTGATCTAAACGCAGTAAATCCGACTGTAGGATTAACAGATGATGCAAATGTAACGGACGCATATATTTACATGGCTGATATAAGCAAAAATAGTGATGAAAATATGTCTTTTCACCTTAACGGCATTATTAGTGCTGTAGGAGCAGACTCAGCAGCAACTACAAACTTTGTAAATGGATGTTACGCGCAACCACTTCAACTAAATATAAAAGTGAGTGATATAAATTACTCAATTGCTTATAAGTATAGACTTCATATATTAGATGAGAATTCTACTCAAATAAGAGAAGAAGTAAAAGATCTAAATAACTCACAAAAGAAGGAATTAAATAAAATTTCTCTTCCTAATTCTGACTTTATTAAAAGTGCTCAGGGTAGTGTAAACACAATACTAAACTTAAACTATGATAGAAAAGTAAATAAAGCTGTTAATCCAGAGCTCATAACTTTTAAAACTTATAAAGTTGCATGTAGTACTCCTGCAAACTGTGCATATACTGCAGACCTCAATCTCTCAAACGCAGCAGAGGGAAAAAAAGATTTAAACTATAAAATCAAACATTATTATGGTAAAGCACATGCATTAAGACAGAGATATTTTGGCGCTGATGGAAATGTTTCTATCTATTATGAGGTCTATTGTGACTTAGCAAATGATGGTAACAAATCACTCTTACAAGATAAATTTAACTCAAAATACAGTGATGATCCTAGGTGGTTTATAAATACGAAACATAAAACTGCTAGAGATGGTAGAGTAAACAGCATCAATCAAAGAGGCTTTCCTTTAGGTTCAGGTAATGTTCAAGCCACTACAATAGACGCACAAACACTAACAAAAGCGCTTCTTAAATACTCCACTGCAAGCACTAATGGATACCCATATATAACAACGATGGAGATCAATGCTTCTAATTGGTTGATTTATAACAGATATAATAAAAATGCAAAGAAAAATGAATTTGAAGTTGAATTTATAAATAGTTCAGCAGGTTGGGCTGGAGAACACGAAACAAATTCTACAACTAAGAAAAATGCAGCTGATATTACAAACAGGAGACTGATGTGGTAAAGAGGTCTGCGTTTACTCTGATTGAGTTAATCTTTGCTATTGTTATTATTGCGATTACTGTACTTACTCTACCCATGATGAGTCGTGTTACGGCAAAAGGCATTGAAAATAGTATAGTCCAGGAAGCTATATTTGCAGCAGCGACAGAACTCAATGAAGCTACAACCTACCATTGGGATGCAAATTCTATAAACCCTGCGACGCCTAACTCGTATGCAAAAGTAATTGACATTAATGGGAGTTGCGATGACAATACAAGTTCTCCTCGTTATAGACTCCTACCCGGTCAGATTGAGCAACCTTTGCATAGAAGATGTTTAGATAGTAATGCAACGATACCGGCAGATGCTAATTCAGCAACTGTAGAAACTGTTGAGAACGCGGCGCATAATTATAGATTGATATTTTTGAATCCAACTCCAAATAAAGAAGGTTATAAAAATGAATATAAATCTATGGTCACAGTAGGAAAGAAAGCTACATTTGGTGATTTAAATAATAGTAAAAATATTAAACCTATTCAAGTCACTATAAAAAATTCAGATGGTACTATTTTAACATCACTCAAAACATATGTAACAAATATCGGCGAAACTGATTATTACAAAAAGGCATACTAATGAAAAAACATGCTGCGTTTACCATGGTTGAACTAATTTTTGTCATTGTAATTATGGGAATAATTGGAAAATTTGGAGTAGAATTTTTAGCAAAAGCATACCAAAGTTTCATATTTTCAAAAATCAACAATGAACTTCAATCAAAAAGTGAAACTGCTGTTGAAACTATAGCTGCACGATTGCAATACAGAATAAAAGATTCTGTTATAGCAAGAACTTCCACAAATGCAAACCCTATAGCCATCGCTGATGCAACAGGCAGCAATTATAAAGTTTTAGAGTGGGTTGGTATTGCCCAAGAGAGTCGCAGAGGACTCAGTCTCCAAGCACATGGAACCCCATATCTTCCAGATTGGAGCGGTATCATTGATCTTAATGCAGGCAATCAACACATACTTGTCTCTCCTCAAACTGATACTGCGAATGTAAACACAATGATTGGTGATCTAAGTGATAGAAATACAACTATAGATGATGCTGCTATCTACTTTGTAGGAGCAAATAGTAATGTACAAACAGGATATGGTTGGTCAGGTACAAACGCAGGAAATGGTAAACTTATAACACAACAAGGAGCAATGCACCCCATAAAAAGAGTAGCCGGAATAGCTAATGCCTTTACAAGCTCAAATGGAGTGGATTTCAGTGGTGTTGATGTTTATGAATACTATTTGCTTGCTTGGACAGCTTATGCCATTGTATATGAACCTGGAACAAACAACAAAGGGACACTGCGTTTATATTATGATTATCAACCATGGAACGGTGAAAAAATGACAGACGGTAAGAATTCCATTTTAATGACTGATGTAAGTACATTTCAGTTTATGTCAATAGGTTCAATTATGAAAATTCAAGTTTGTACAAAAAGTGACCTAGCAGAGGAGTATTCTTTATGCAAAGAAAAAACAATTTTTTAGCCAATAGAAAAGCAAAACCAGCCTTTGCAATGATTATGGCAATAGCTCTAATAGTTGTTATCTCAACAATAATGGCATTAGCTATGTTTCTGAGTGCAAAGTCCACGAAAAAAACAGCTGACCTCTATCTCTATGAACAAGCCGTACTAGAAGCACATAGTGCAGCAGAGTACTCTCTTTTAAAAATTGCACAAGATGGTCCCTGCACACATTTTAATGATTTACACTTTACACAAGACAATATTTATCAAATTAATATTACAAATAGATTCATCTATACAACTCCACTTCCTGCTGGATGTGTAGATGATGGCACGGTAAATGACAATGTCTATGCCACTGTTACCACTCCTGAACAAAATGGTTCTGTTTTGATGGATATATCTGTAAGCGTAGTTAATCCAACTGTAGTTAGCGAGCCTATTCGATATTTTAAAAGAAGCATACAAAAATTATAAATTTATAATCCTTTATCAACTTTTTAATGCTATAATTGACTTATATCACAAAAAAGGATTTAAAATGAATATTAGTATGACAGGAAGAAATATTGAACTTACTGATGCTATTAAAGAGCATATCTCATCTTCTATCGAAACATTAAAAAAATTTAATCTTGACATTATTTCAGTAAATGTCATTGCATCTTCACAAACAAAAAAAGGTAAAGAGCATGCATTTGTTGATTTTGTTATCAACTTGGCTCACAAAAATACAATTATAATTAAACAAAATGATGAAGATTTATATGTTGCTATTGATTTAGCTACAAATAGAGCACAAAAAGCACTCCGTCGTCTACATGATAAAGTTACAGACCATCAAAAAGTTGGTCTCAATGAAGTTAAAGCAGAAAATGTTGATGTAAAAGAAGCATCTCAAGAGATAGAAGATGAAATTATTCCGGTTGAATTAGATCTCTATAAACCTCGTGAAGTGGAAGATGTTTTAGAAGATCTCAAAACAAGTGGTAAAATGTTTGAAATCTTTTTAGACAATGAAAACAAAACACGCGTTCTTTACAAAAGAAACGATGGAAAATTTGGGCTTTATTAAGCTCAAATTTTCAAGTCTCGTTTTACTTGCTTAACCACTTTTTCATCCTCTGCAAAATCAATCCATCTAAACTGACTCCCACTTTGTGAGAGACCTTTGAGCAAATCACCACTTTTACGAAATTTCAAATCTAAATTTGCTATATCAAAACCACTTGTAGTATGCACAAATTCTTCAAGCCTTTGTGACTTTTGCTGATTTGTGTAAAGGTAACAGTAGCCTTTAAGCCCCGTTCTACTCACTCGTCCTCGAAGCTGATGCAATGTTGAGAGTCCAAGTCTCTCTGCACCTACAATCACAACAGTGGTAAGCCGTGGCAAAGATATACCAACCTCTACAACGGTTGTGGAGATAAGTAAATCTCCTTTTTCTCTAAAATCCATAAGTACCTGCTCTTTTGCCTTATCTTTTCCATGCGTCACATAAACATTTTCAAAATTCTTCTCCCAATACCCTCTTGCCTCATCAATACTTTGATAATCAAGCATCTCACTCTGCTCCACTAAAGGATAAACAATTAAGACTTGATTTTTTTTCGCAATTTCAGCTTTTATATGCGTTAAAAGTGTAGAAAAATCACTTTTATGAATAACAGATGAATCAATATCTTTTGTAAATGGTGTCGTAGTAATCAAGCTCACATCAATGTGTGCACTCTCTATCATCGCCTGCGTTCTAGGAATTGGTGTTGCAGAAAATTGCAAATAGTGTGGTCTTTTTTCATTAGCACTCACAAGTTTTTCAAGCATATTTCTCTGCAATGTTCCAAAGCGGTGCTGTTCATCCACCATTACAAGCGCTGCGTTTGGTAACTCTCTGTATAAAAGTGCATGCGTACCAATGATGAAATCATAAGCACTTAAATCCTCTTTTTTTGTTTTGTTTGTCACAAGGGCTATTTTAGCCTCTGGTAGAAATTTTTGAGCCTCTTCAAAGAGTTGATTTGCTAGTATTGTTGTAGGTGCCATTAGGATGGAACGCTCTGGCAACATCATATAAGCTGCTGCTAAAATTACCATGGTTTTACCACTCCCAACATCACCCACGACCATTCGTTTTGCTGCTACATCTTTTTTCAAATCATCTTTTATATCTTCTATTGCCTTTATCTGCTCATCAGTAAGCGTAAAAGGCAGAGTTTCACTCCATGGAGCATAATCTCTACTTAAAGATGTCACTGCTTTAAAGTAGCGTCTTTTCCCAGCTAAGAGACGCATATAAGAGAAGAGTTCTATATATTTTAAGGCTTCTAAGGATGTCTCACTCAGTTGCATGCCATCAAGTGTCTCTGCGTTTGGAAAATGGAGTTGCAATACGGCATCTGCTATTGCTGCGTTTAGACCTTCACTTAAAAGGTTCTCTTTTGTAAGGTATTTCTCCACTAAACGCAGCATTACATCGTTTCTCAGTGCAGTTTTATATTTTGCTGTGATTTTGCCAATTTTAGTCACTTTTTTTGGCATACTCATTGAGCAATGCCCCTGTTTACAATCTATAATTCCATAGTAGTAATCTCTATCACCAACTTTAAACTGATGGAGCATATAGGGTTTAGGACGAAAAAGAACACCTTGAATGGTATGCCCTAAATTATGTGCAAAAAAGGTTACTTGTATGGAATTTGGCGCTTTATACACAGATTCAACAGTTGCATCTATAAGCTGTGCTTTTTGTGGAAGTAGTTGCGTATGCAATCTGTAATCTTCATAAGAGTGCGGAATTAAAAGAGAGAGTTCTAAAAAGGAATCAATACCAAGCTTTTTAAATTTTGCTGTATCATCTTTAGATAAATTCATACGAACTACTCTATCTTATCTTCAAGATTCTTTACTCTTTTATATAGATTACTTATCATAAAAACCATAATCACTATAATGAGTGTTAAAACAGTATCTTCTAAATTTTTCATAATTTTCCTTTTTATGATATAATCTGCTTTAAGGAATTAGAGGGGTGCGACCCTCTAATTTACTGCCTGAAAAATCTTAATTATCATATAAATGATAGTTAGAACTTTCAGGATTGTGTCAAGATATTTCATCTTTGACCTCCAAAAAGCAGATTTGTCTTGCCGAGTAATCGGCAAGAACATCAACATTATAGAAAAAAATCAAAAAACATTTTAAAAATATGACAGATTGAAATATTTATGCGTTTACACGCTTGTTACGCTCTTCTTCCTGTGCTTTGTAGAGTTCTGCACATCCGCGTGAGAGTTCACGAATTTTTAAGATGTAGTTTTGTCTTTCAGTTTGTGAAATGGCTTTTCTTGCATCAAGAACATTAAAAGTATTTGAAGCAAGCATACATAAATCATAAGCAGGCAAAGGATACCCAGCTTCTAGTGTTCGTAAACACTCATCACTTTTTGCGGCAAAATCAGCAAAAAGCATCTCTGTATCTGCTATTTCAAAATTATAGTGTGAAAACTCTATTTCACTCTCTTTATGCACATCTTTGTAGAGTGTTTTCTTCCCGTTTGCATCCACATTCCAAACAATGTCAAATACAGTATCGACACCTTGTAGATACATTGCCAGACGCTCTGTACCGTAAGTAATTTCAGCAGTTACTGGCTTGCACTCTATACCACCAACTTGTTGAAAATAAGTAAACTGTGTTACTTCCATACCATTAAGCCAAACTTCCCAGCCAAGTCCCCAAGCACCAAGTGTAGGAGACTCCCAGTTATCTTCAATAAAACGAATGTCATGTTTACTTACATCAAGCCCTAAATACTCTAAAGATTGCAGATAAAGCTCTTGAATATTGTCTGGAGATGGTTTGATAATAGCCTGAAATTGGTAATACGAACCAAGTCTGTTCGGATTCTCTCCATATCTTCCATCAGTCGGACGACGAGATGGTGCAACATAGGCTGCTGCCCATGAAGTCGAGTCAAGTGAACGAAGAAAAGTAGCAGGGTGAAATGTCCCAGCACCCGCTGGAATATCGTAAGGCTGTACAATATTACACCCCTGTTTCATCCAAAATTCTTGTAGTTTTAGTAACATTTCGCTAAAAGTTATCATTTTTTCTCTCTTATAAAATTATTTTGCCATTATATCCAAAGAGACTTTTTTAGTATTTAAACGCAAAGCCGAACTTAATATATTGGTTGTTTGCTGTGCTGGTTGGTTCAAAGTATCCTTTGCCATCACTGCCAAAGAGTACATTAGATTTTTCTATCTCTTGGTTTTCATACACATACACTGCATAAACAGTAGTTTTTGGTGTTATGGCGTAGTTTGCTTTCAATGAAGTCGCAAGCGTATTTGCCGAGCCTAGTTTAAAAGTATCATTAATTCCCGTTGCACTCATCTTCGGAGAAATTCCATATTTGTATCCCAGCATAAGAGTGATTTTTAGTAGTTTTTGTACATACTGTAGACCTAGTTTTGGCGCTGTATATGCCCACATATAAGTCTCTACCTGATTTGAAGAGAGGCTGCGCTCCCATGTTCTGTACCCAAACGCAGCTCCTACCAAAAGATGCAATCGTTCGCTTATGCCAAGCCCATAAAGATAATCTACATCAAAATTTACAATTGTGTTGAGTGTTTTTCCTTGTAAACTTCCATATCCTTTCCCTGAATCAAGATATGCACCGACATAATCAGTTTTTCCTACTATTCTCTCAAACGCAACATCAAACTGGGAGAAGTCATCATCCGCTGCGTTTAGAACATAACTCAGACCAAGTTCTATTCCCATCATTTGTGAAAAATCTGATTTTTCACTATCAAGAATCTGTGAATTGTCATTATATTCTCGGTAATCCATACTCATACCAATCAAACCTGCATTAAAATACAAATCATTCTCTTTTGCCTGAACAACAGAGAGAAAAACAACAAACAAAACCAAGAATAACTTCATAATCCTACACAACCTTACAAATTATATCGCCAACCTCAGCACCCAAGAAGTTAGCAACCACATTACATTTTACTTTTAATAAAAAATAGACTTCTTCTCTATGTGTGGGAGAAAGCGATTCAAAATTCCCCATCCCTTTAGAGATAACTACATCTGCACTATCATACAACCCTTTTGCTCCATCATTTGCACGAGCATAATCAAAGCCTGGAGTATTCACACCACTATCTACTAAGTTACAAAGTGAGTCAAAACCTGCTTCTTTAGCCTCTTTCATTGTCACATCATTAATAATGGGCACACCACGCACCATATAAGAAAACGCTGCGTTTGGATAGAGCTTTTGCAATGTCTCTATAAACACATAATCAAAAATATGCTCTCCAACATTATCTCCAATGACCAAAACAGTCTCTGCATCTTCAAGACTGCATTTAAGCTGTGCAAAATCATCATGCGTAAACTCTGTTTTAAAGATTTTACAGAGCTCCTCTTCAAGGTCAAACGCAACCTCAGCAGCTAAGTCTATAACATTACCTGCAACTGCTATTTTTGTAGCAGTTAGGAGTTTATCATCACTTTTTGCAAGTTCTTCATGGAGTTGTGGCACAAAAGAGCGTGCTTTTTGTGTTGAGTGTTCTTTTACTTCATCATACAAATCACTTTTGCCTGCAATGAGAGCCATTTTTTCATACACATAGGCTGCAATTTGGGGAGGAGTTTGTGAAAAGGAGAAAGATTTGCTCATCTCTTCAACAGTAGAGATAAGCTGCGTTTGGAGTTTTTCATCTGCATGAATGGCGTCCGCCACCCTTGCACTTTGGTTGATAATGCAACCTACACAGGCATCTTGAATCTTCATTTAGTTGGTATGCTCTTCTATGGCTTTGTTCCACATCAGTTTATATTTACGGCGCATAAATTCTACTTCTTGTTGGGAGAGTTTGAGCTGTTCTTGCAGAGTATGGATGGTTTGTCTATCTTCATCATAAAGTTCTTGTAAAGAGGCAAGTGCTTCTCGCAAAAATTCATTCTCTACGCGTACTGCTTCGAGCGTTTCATCTTTTGCATCAAGCACTTTTTCATGTAGATTTATAATGGTTCCAATGGTTTTCTCAACAAACTCTGGCTGTACTAGCATCTCATGCGTGTTCTTTTCACTTAGTTCTTTGAGCTTTGCAGGAACAACAACCTCAGTAGCCCCTTTTGATGGGTCAATGTATCGCACACCATCTTCAGTTTTTACTGTAAGTTTACCACGCTCTACTAAATCATTGACTGCGTTTATATCAAGCCCAGTAAGTTTGCAGTACTCATCATCACTCATCCATGTCATTATCTGCCCCTATGACTATTTTATTATTGTCTCAATCTCTAGTGAATCCATCTCAACTTTTTTCGCTTTTGCTATTCTGTCTTCTTGAAGTTTTACACTAAGCTCTTCATTGTCAAGCGCTAAAATTTGCATTGCCAAATAGGCTGAATTAATTGCACCCGCTTTTCCTATGGCAACAGTAGCAACAGGCATTCCAGCTGGCATTTGAACGGTTGAGAGCAGAGCATCTATACCGCTAAGAGCCGAGGCAGACATAGGAACACCAATGATAGGCTTAATAGTTTTTGAAGATAAAACACCTGCTAAATGCGCTGCCATTCCAGCTGCAGCTATAAAAACCTGTGCACCCTTTCTCTCAGCCTCAGCGATGTACTCTTTTGTTCTCTCAGGAGAGCGATGTGCAGAGGAGATAATCAACTCATAACTTACACCAAACGCCTCAAATGTATCTGAGCATGATTTCATCACTTCATAGTCACTTTTTGAACCTATAATAATTGAAACAAATTTCATATTTTTTACCCTTTTTTTCTTAAATTATTCTATTTTTTTGGAGCTGTATTCATATCTGGATGTGCAGGAATCCTAAAGAATGTATATGATGGAAATTTTGTTGGCAGTTCTATTGGATTTACATTCCCACTATGCACCTCATCCCAAATTTTTCCATTTTCTGCTTTTAGCTGTTTAAGTTTTACAAAGAACTTCCCATCTCTCTCATAAGTAGAACCTATCTCATTATCTACTATTGCAACTTCTGAGCCAAGAGGAAAAACAACCTCCATTTCATCATTTGGAAGCGTTTTATACTTACACAAGAAGTGTGTACCCGCTGCGTTTACTACACCACTTACTTGATGTGTTCCAAGTTGCATTGTAAAATCAAGAGACTGGGTATCATGCTTTTCAAAAGGTCGTGAAATCAGATACGCATCTGTATAGCCACGGTTTTGCAAAGATTGAAGTTCATACTGGTAACGCTCACTATCTACTTTGTCTGCATAATAATCATCAATAGCCATTCTATATGCTTTTGCAGTTGTAGCAGCATAATAAGCTGTCTTTGTTCGTCCCTCAATCTTCACTGAATCTACTGCACCAGAATCTAAAATCTCTTTTATGTGCGAAGCAAGGTTCAAATCTTTTGAATTCATAATGTAAGTACCAACACCCTCTTCCTCTTCAAGTTTAAAGAGTGTTCCTGTTTCAGGGTTTGCAGCATACATTTCATAAGGAAAACGACAATCATTTGCACAACTCCCACGATTTGGCACACGACCACTCTGCAAGGTAGAGATAAGGCATCGTCCACTATATGCAAAACACATAGAACCATGCACAAAAACTTCTAACTCAAGCTCAGGTAACTCTTTTTTTATCTCTTTTAAATCTCGAAGTGAAATCTCACGAGCTGTAATAATACGAGTAGCACCCATATCTGCATAGATTTGAGCATCAAGCACATTCATAACATTTGCCTGTGTTGAGAGATGCAAAGGCATATCTGGTGCTAAGTCATGACAAAGTTTTAAAACACCTGGAGTTGCAACGATGAACGCATCAGGCTTTAGCTCTGCCATTTTAATTATATGTTTTTTTAAAAGATTAAGCTGTGAGTTAAAAGGAAAGCCATTTATGGTGGCATAGACTTTTTTTCCTCTCTCATGTGCATATTTTATGCCCGCTTCAAAATCTTCAAATGTAAACTCTTTTCCAGAACGAATACGCAAGGAGAAATGACTCACACCTCCATAAACAGCATCTGCACCAAAATCAAGTGCAATTTTTAATTTTTCTAAAGTTCCCGCAGGAGATAATAGTTCTACTTTTTTCATTACTGTCCAAATTGCTCAAGTAAAGCTTCTATATCATCAGTTGATGCCACATCTGTACCAGTATCACCTTCAATATGTTTTGCAGAAGAGACGCGTTTTTCATCATCTATTTTACCCTCAAAAAGAGTACTCATATAGCGAGAGAGTGAACGCATAACATTTACAACTCGTTCAATTTTTTGTCTGTGAATATCTTGGTACTGCATAATATCCATAACACTCATAATAGCATCACCACTATTTTGTAGTGTTTCAATAACTTCATTTGTTTTTTCAACAGCATCTTCATTTATAGCTAACTGTGTTTTAAAAGTTTCAATATCTGGAAATTTTGTAGTTAATGTTCCAAAAAGATCAACATTAGCATTCAAAGCCTTAAGAATATCATTAAGAGTCTCCTCTTTTTCCATTAAGTCATTGCTAATGTCATCAATAATATCAAAGATTTCACTTGCTTTTTCTTCACTCTCTTTTGTTACATCATCAAGTTGGTGCACCATTTTATTTTCATCTGTAGCAGGCAAAGGAAGCTCCGCTGCTTCAATACTTGCAGCTAAAGTATCTGCATCATCTTCAGCCTCACTCTCTACTGCCTCTGCGACATCTTCAACATTTTCATCACTTTGAGTCTCTTCATTTTCTGAGACATCATCATCCATATCAATGCCACCACTCATCAATGCATCTAGTTCTTCTTGAGTCATAAACCTGCTCCAAATTGAATAATTAATTAATTAGCACTATAATAGCACAAAATATATAAAATGAGAGAAAAACATGATAGTAGACTTACACAACCACACACCATTATGTAACCATGCTGAGGGCAGTATAGATGAATATATAAACGCAGCTATACAAAAAGGAACAAAAATTTTTGGTTTTTCTGACCATGCACCTATGGATTTTGATCCTGAGTATCGCATGGAGTTTAAAGATATGCAGGAGTATGAAAAAAATGTACGCCTTGCACAAGAACACTATAAAGATAAAATCACAATTCTGCTCGGATACGAAGTGGACTACCTCAAAGGGCATATGGATAAACGCGTTCTAAACGCAGCGGTTGATTATCTTATAGGATCTGTGCATTTCATTGATGGCTGGGGCTTTGATAATCCTGAGTTTATTGGCAGATATGAGAGTGAAGACATAGATGAAATATGGCAGAAATACTTTGATACCATCGAAGCAATGGCAAAAAGCGGACTTTTTGACATTGTCGGTCATCTTGACCTCATCAAGGTCTTTAAATTTATGCCAAACAAAGATATAAAAATCATAGCAAAAAATGCCCTGCTTGCCATCAAAAAGGCAGATATGGTTTTAGAAATAAATGTAGCAGGTTACAGAAAACCAGTAGCAGAAGCCTATCCTTCAAAAGAGTTGCTAGAGGAGGCTTTCAAGCTTGACATTCCCATCACTTTCTCTTCAGATGCACATAAACCTGAACAGGTTGGACTTTGCAATGATGAAGTAATACAACTCGCACGAGAGATAGGCTATACCAAATGTGCCTACTTTCAAAACAGGGAGCGCAAATTCTTAGAGCTGTAGCTTTTTAGAACTTTAGCTCTTTGTATTGACCACCCACATCGAAAAAATATCTAAATAATTCCAAAACGATTCTATATATTGAGGGTTTATGCCCTCTGCTTCGAGTGCTTCTAAAAGTGGTATGTAGAGTTCCAGCCACACTTTTCTACTCTGCTCATCAATACGAAAAGGAGCATGACGCCCTACCATTTGATGTTCACCCCTACTTTGTGTAAAAAAATCAGGTCCACCTGATATTTCTATAAGAAAATCAGCTGCATGTTTTTGAGCTTCAGCAAAGTCTTCATCATCAAATATAGGAAATAAAAAGGCAATATCACTTGTTTTTATGGACTCATAATGGTCAAACACAAGTTTTCTAAAACGCTTTTCACCTACTTCATGAAAAAATCCAGGATGTGGTTTCGCTATGGATGGACGAACATCTATTACACCATCACTTATTATAAGTTTCATATCTCTACATTCCTTGTAACAATTTTGCTCGAATTATACAAATAATTACTATGAACAAATTTAAAGTTTTAATTAATGATAGCACTTGTATAATACTTTTATATCAAACAATAAAAAAAAGGATTTACTAATGGGTAAATATATAGAATTAACTGGTGCAAATTTTGAAGCGACTTTAGCAGAGGGTGTATCTCTTGTTGACTTTTGGGCTCCATGGTGTGGACCATGTCGTATGATTGCTCCTGTTGTTGAAGAATTAGCAGAAGATTACGATGGAAAAGCAAATATTTGTAAAGTAAATACAGATGAAGAGCAAGAAATTGCTGTTAAATTTGGTATTCGTTCAATCCCTACTATTATGTTCTTCAAAAATGGTGAACTAGTAGATCAAATCGTTGGAGCACAATCAAAACAAGCTCTTGCTGATAAAATTGACGCTCTTTTAGCATAATTTTAAAAGAGACCAAAGTGGCTAGAAAAAGAACGAAAAGTTTTTTTTCTCTCTCCACTATTTTAGCCTCATTCTTCGGTGCTGCCATGATAGCTGGTGCCTTTGCCTACTTCAACTACAAATTTTCTGAATATAAATTTATAAATTTTAAAGATTTTGTTTTTTATGAAAAAAGTGATATTTTTATGCCTAAAGCAGAAAAGTATATTGTTGTATTTTACTCATCAAGAAATAGAGAGAGTCAAAAAGAGCTTGCAAAACTCAATCTCAATCTTCCTATTATCGCCATTGATTACTACAATCAAGCCTATAAAAACAGTAAATATACAACTTTTTTACGCGCTGGAACAACAACATCTTTAAAGTTTATACAACGATTTAATATCTATAGCGTCCCATCCATCTTCTTTATAAAAAAAATCAAAGATACTCTTTATAAACAAGATAGTATGATAAGGAAATTAGATAATTTAAAAGAGTTATCTAAAAAAGTATCATCATTATAATTTTTATAAAAACTTTAGTGACCTCAGCGGTCCAAGCGGAGTAGAGGAGCTTGCTCCTTTACGGGCAAAATTATAATGATAAGGAAATTAGATAATTTAAAAGAATTAAGTAAAGAGGTGGATGGATTATGAGTAATATTTTAGATTGTGCAATTGTTGGTGGTGGACCTGCAGGACTTACAGCAGGACTTTATGCTACGCGTGGCGGACTTGAAAATGTCACAATGTTTGAGAAAGGGATGCCTGGCGGTCAAATAACTCAAAGTTCTGAGATTGAGAACTACCCTGGTGTTACAGGTGAGATTACAGGGATGGATTTGATGATGCCATGGCCCGAGCAGTGCCAAAAGTTTGGTCTCAAACATGATATGTCCGAAGTCAAACAAATCACCAAAAATGGTAATGTTTTTCAAGTCATAAAATCTGATGATTCTGTAGTAGAGGCTCATAGTGTCATCGTTTGTACTGGTTCTTCTCCTCGTCGCGCAGGATTTAAGGGTGAAGAGGAGTTTTTCGGCAAAGGTGTAAGTACTTGTGCCACTTGTGATGGCTTTTTCTACAAAGGTAAAGAGGTTGCTGTCATCGGTGGGGGAGATACTGCTCTTGAAGAGGCACTCTATCTTGCAAAAATATGTTCTAAAGTCTATCTTATCCACAGACGCGATACTTTTCGTGCTGCACCAAATACAGTAAAACGAGTAGAAGAGAACGAAAAAATAGAACTCGTACTAAACGCAGTCCCTGATGAAGTCTATGGTGATGCAAGCGGTGTAAATGGCATAAAAGTAAAATCTAAAGATGGTGAGCTCAGAGATATAGTCGTTCCTGGTGTTTTTACTTTTGTAGGAAATGATGTAAACCATCAAACTCTTATACAAGAGAATGGAACTTTTTTATGCGATATGAATGAGCAGGGACAAGTCATAGTTGATTTAAGTATGAAAACATCAACTGCTGGTCTCTTTGCTGCAGGCGATATGCGTATTCAAGCTCCAAAGCAAGTGGTCAGTGCCGCAGGTGATGGTGCCGTTGCTGCTATTAGTGCCATTGCGTATGTTGATGAACTTTTGGCATAAGTGCCTGACCATAATGAATGTCATAATTCAATGAAGAAAGAAACCATAAGATACAAGGCGAGAATTCGTAGGAGCTACTGGTAGCTTCAAGAATTTTTAACGAAGTAGATTGTGTTTTCTTTCTTCACCCGAAGGGCAACACTTAAAAGGATTATCTTCTTCGTTAAACTTAGGCTAACGATACTAGTATCGCCAACCAAAGTTTGCCTTGAATCTAAACCTTTTAAGTGTTGTTAAATATGACATTTATTATGATCAGGCACTTAATACAAAAAATAAAAATTAAAGAAGGTTTAAAATGATAAAAGTAGGTGTTTTTGGCGCTAGTGGGCGTGTTGGAAAATTATTAATCGAGGATTTAAAATCTACAGAAGATATGAGTCTTAGCACTGTTTTTGTGCGTAACTCTTTAGACTTTGCAATTGACCCTTCTGTTCTTGTTACATCAGATATGCACTCATTTATAAACGCAGCTGATATTATTATAGATTTTTCACTTCCTGAGGCGTGTGAAATGCTTCTTGAAGAGGCTATTAAAAATCCAAAACCATTGGTTATTGGTACTACTGGGCTTAACAACCATCAGTTAAATCTTTTAAAACAGGCAAGTGAGTTGATGCCTGTTTTATACGCTACAAATATGTCTCTTGGTGTGGCACTTTTAAACAAACTTGTTTATCAAGCTTCAGCAGCACTCAAAGATTTTGATATTGAGATTGTAGAGATGCACCACCGTCATAAAAAAGATGCGCCAAGTGGAACAGCACTTACACTCAGTGAATCTGCTGCTGCTGGGCGTAATCTTGACATCAATAAAGTACGAGTAAGTGGAAGAGATGGCAACATAGGTGAGAGAACTAAAGATGAAATCGCAGTAATGGCACTTCGTGGTGGGGACATTGTAGGCAGACATACTGTTGGCTTTTACAATGATGGAGAGTTTATAGAACTCAACCACACAGCAACTTCAAGAAACACTTTTTCAAAAGGTGCAATTAGAGCAGCAAAATGGTTAAGCACTCAAGAGAATGGTCTCTACTCAATTGCGGACTGTTTAGAGTTTTAATACTCGTTCAATGGATTGACTTTTAGTAAAATGTCATCCATTGATTTAAAATCAATAGCAACAAGATAACTTTGCGTTTTCTTTGTTGTTTTATATACTCTAAAACTTTTTACCTCTCCTAATTCATCAATATCAAACGCAGCGTCACTTGGCAACTCATAACTTGTAAACTTTTTTAAAGACTCTAATCTATAGAGCTTTTTATTTTTAACCATATAAGTCACATAAGGATTTATTCGTCTATGTACAGAGTGTGAGGTTTGCAACACAACAAAATCCTCATTTTTCTCACGATTATCAATTGTAATCATATCTCTTGGATTATAAATTGCAAGGGTAAAATCGAGAAAAATAAGCTTCTTAATTTTTTGAATTTTTTGAATTTTTGAAACTTCCCCTTTTAAATTTGCATTTGAAATATTTAAAGTGGAGTATGTTTTATAGAGATAGAGCATCATAATGGAAAAAATACTCACAGCTATAAGCATCTCAATTAAAGTAAAAGCAGCGCGTAATCTTCTCATCGTAGTTGTAACCTCAGTAATGCAGTAGATGCACCTTTATGAAGACGCACAACTGATTGCCCTATCTCTAGTGACATTTGTGGGGCAGTTGTATTGGACTCTTCACTCAAATCCATAGTTTTTAAAACTTTATAAATCACATCTACCTTTTGTGCTTTAAGTGTGCGTCTTAAACTATTTTCTATATCAAAATCACTTACTAAATCATACAAAGAGATATTTTTATTTTCAAGCCCAAAATCTTTGTTTGCTATTAAAAAAGAGGCATAGTCACTTACATGAGACTCTTTTTTGTAAGATGCAAAGAGATAAGTATCGTTAGAGTACATACGCATAAGGGCTAAAATAACGACGGAAATAATCATTACAGCTATCATCACTTCAATAAGTGTAAACGCAGCCCTGTAACTCTTTTTACTCATCACCTAAACCGATTCGAATAGCCTCATCTAAGGATGTCTCACCATCTAAAAGCATCTCTTTTAACTGCATTGCAAGAGTTTTAAGACCATCCTCTTTGAGTGCTGTTTTTATGGTGTACTCATCTGTTGTTGTTTTTAAAATATTTTTAATTTTATCATTCATAACAACAAGCTCACCAATAGAGCGTCTTCCTTTAAATCCTGTATAGTTGCACGCTTTACACCCTTTGGCTTTATATATTACTGCGTCTGGAGAGATGGCATAATCATTAGCAAATTCTTCAGCCAAAGTATCCTCCTCCTTACACTCATTACAAAGGACACGGACAAGTCGTTGTGCTAAAATACCAAGAATTGAAGAGGAGATTAAAAAAGGTTCTATTCCCATATCTGCTAAACGGGCAATGGTCGCTGTAGCGGAATTTGTATGCAGAGTGGAAAAAACTAAATGCCCAGTTAAAGCTGCACGCACAGCAATATCTGCTGTCTCTTCATCACGAATCTCCCCTATCATAATGACATCGGGATCTTGCCTTAAAATAGAACGAAGAGCCGATGCAAAAGTAAGCCCTGCCTTCTCATTTACCTGAATTTGCGAAATAGAGTTTGATTTGTACTCCACAGGATCTTCAACGGTAATGACATTTTTACTGGGGTCTTCGACTTCTCTTAAAAAAGAGTGTAAGGAGGTTGTTTTTCCGCTGCCTGTTGGTCCAGTAACGAGAATAATACCATGTGATAAACGCAGTAGCTTTTGAATTTCACCAATAACAGATGGATGAAATCCGAGTTCATTTATATTTGGAATTTGAGAGCTTTTCATCAAGAGTCGCATAACAACTCTTTCACCATAAAAAGTAGGCAGTACAGAAACCCTAATATCAAGTGTTTCTCCTGCTATTTTAATTTGCGTTCGTCCATCTTGAGGGATTCGTTTCTCTGAAATATCAAGATTTGAAATAACCTTAATACGACTTACAATAAGATTAACAACTTTTCTATCTAAATCTGCATTTTTAACAAGCATACCATCAATACGAAAACGAACTTCACCCCGTTTTTCTTGTACCTCTATGTGAATATCAGAAGCCCGCTTCTTAACCGCCTGATAAAAAAGAGCATTGACAAACTTGATAATAGGAGCAGACTCTTCACTCGTTAAAATATCGGAAGAGGTACGCAGAAAATCTGTTAAAGAGATGTCCTCTTCATCTTCCATCTCAGCAGAATCTTCTTGCATACTCTCCATGGTTTTATCTGTTCTTAGTTCTAAGAAGCGGTTATAGAGCCTATCGTAAGAGTCTTCATCAAGCATATAAAGAGGGTACTTACTTGGAAGTTTTGTGTAGTAGTTACTGGCCTCTGTCAAGTATCGCTCACAAACAAAGGCACTTACTTCATCATTGAGTTTACTAAAAAGCAGGTAATTTTTAAGATTTATCTCAGTATGAAGCTCTTTTGGTTCATAAGTATCTAAATCCAGATTATGCATAGTCTCAAGGTTTAGCATCAGACTTTACCTCTAACTTTTTGTTTTTTATCTCTTGAAAAACTTCTTTATCATAACTCTTTTGCATTTTTGCAAGAAGTCCTAAATCTTTTTGTAGTTTAGAGAGTTTTTCACTTTTATCTATCACATAAGGAGTGAGAATAACCACTAGGTTATCTTGTTCTTTAGTCTTTGCTTTTGATGAGAAGAGCCAGCTTCCAATCAAAGGAATATCACCAAGTAGAGGGACTTTACTTACAGAGTCTCTCTCATAATTTTTCACAAGCCCTCCAATAATAATGCTCTCCCCATGTCGTAAAATTGCCTGTGTTTTCACCTCTTGTTTTGATGTTACAGGCTGTCCAGTCACATTTTTAGAGCCATCATCAAGTATGTTTTCTAATACAACGCTTACATCTAAAGTCACTTTATCATTTGATGAAACACGCGGTTTTATAGTAAGTGTCAAACCAACATCTTCTCGTTTGTAACTACTTGTAAGTCCCGTTAGTCCTGTAGTTGATGTAACTGTCCCTGTTGAGACCGATATAGTTTTTCCTACATAGATGGAAGATTCTTTATTGTTTACACATAAAATAGAAGGATTTGAAATTGATTTTGAAGCACCATTTGTCTCAAGAAAATCAACTGCCGCACCAAGTGCAAAGCCTTGTGCGACACCACTCCCTACAAGAGAAGATGCTAGTGCATTTCCTACAATACCTTGAACAGGAGCGCCACCAAAATTTGCAGCTAATGAGTAGAGTCCCTCAGCACTCAGTGCTGCACCATCAAAACCATAACGCACACCCAAATTAACAGCATTATCTTTATTTATTTCTATAATTCTTGCCTGTACATAGACCTGATACTTCTCTTTATCAAGTTCATCAATAATAAGTTTAATACCTTTAATAATAGTAGGATCACCAACAACAATCACTGCGTTTATCTCTTCACTTGCGGAGAGATTTGGCTTAAGACTTGGATCTGAAAAGACCTGTTTAGCGACAATATCATTCAAATTTTTCAACACTGCTTTAGCATCAGAATTTTTTAGCTCAAATATCTTTACAGTTTTATTAACATTCGATTCAATATCAAGTTTTTTTATAAGTTTTTCCAAAATAGCAACATTTCTTTTATTCCCTATTAAGATCAAACCATTAATATTTGTATCTAATAAAACTTTAACATTTTGTGAAACTACTTTAGTATTAAAAATGGACTTTGCTATTTCATTAATATGTGATTGCAGTTTTTTTGCTTCAGTATTCTTTAGCTCAATAATCTTTACAACCCGTTCTTTACGCATTTCAAGATTATTTATAACTTCTTTAATTGTCTTAATATTTTTTGGATAATCTGTAATAAGAAGTGTATTACTCTCTCTCATTGTCATAAGTTTTGCGGTCTTCGAGATAAGATAGCGAATTTTTGCAGCAACAATATCTACATTCTCATTATGTACTCTTATTGCCTGTGTTACCATCAATGAACCTGAAGCATTTTTATAGCTTGAGATTACTTTTACATTATGTTTTGCAGCTTCTGTTGCACGCACAACTTCATAAATAGAGCCATTTTGTACAAGAGTATAACCTTTTGACTCTAAAACAGCAATCAAAATTCCCATCAGTTCATCATCATATATTGGGCTTGTACTTACAAAATCTACTGTGCCATTTATTTTATTATTTATTAAAATATTTTTATTTGTAATTTTAGAAATTAGCTTTATAAAATCATTGACAGCTAAATTAGAAAAGCTGACATTGACCTGTTCTCTTGCAAAAAGGCTTATACTCAAAGCCAGCACCAAAAAAGTTATTTTAATGAATTTCATATACCAATTCCTTCTCTTCATTATCTCTTAACACCACCAGTTGCAGTGTATCTATTTTATTAATATCTTTATATAAATCAAACGCAGCCTTATAGGAGTTTAAATCTACATTATTTGCTCTAATTATAACATCTCCACGCTTGAGTCCCAAACTATCCATTTTTGAACCTCTGCGTACTCTCGTTACTCGAAAGCCATTAATCTTATTACCATTTTTTCTCTCCATAATAGAAATGTCTTTCCAAATCTGATCAGGATTTTTTTCATAATATCGAATATCCTGACGAGAGACATCATGTACACCCTCGCTCTCTTGAACTCTCACAACACTTGAATGCGTATTTGTTCTGCTTTTTTGACTTTTTATTTTCAGTACAAACTCTTTACCAGCTTTCGTAAAGAGTGCTCCACCCTTGAGTATTGATTTTAATTTATACCCAGAATAGTTCTCTCCCACTGCTACTATTGAAGTTTTTTGAGGAGATGATTTAAGCGCTACGATGATAAAACCTTTTGTCTTATTGCCATACAATCCTTTTAAAATCATATTTGTAATGCCAATACTACTCTCTTGGAGTGCTTGAGAGTTTTTCACTGCGTTTGAAGTGCCTACATTTAAGAGCATATTTTTAAAAGTCACCCTATGATAAGGAGGATTAAAATTTACATTCTCTTTTAAAGAGACACCATCATCTGGCAAAAACCACCAAAGAGCAAGTGCAATAGACTTTGCCAATGCTAAAAGAACAAGCAGTTTGACAAATATACTTAAATAAGAGTTAGAAACTTTGGACATATTCATACTCCCCATTGGCTTGCTTTTTAAAATTGCGCAAAGCTGATCTATATTTTCTTTTCATCAAAGAAGAGGGCTTTAACTCTGCTATGATTTTTCTCTCTTTTATATTTGCCTCGCCATGAAGAGTTCCAAAAGCACCCACTGCGTTTAGCGTTACATTCAAAGGGTTAAGTATTGAGTATTTTATAGTGACACTCTCTATTTTTGTAGGTAACATCGAAGCGACAGCAGTTGAAAGTTCAATATTATTCGCCTTAACTTCATTATAAAGACCAAAAAGAGATATATCAACTTCTCCTATTTTAGCACTCTGAATTGACTCTACATACACATCAAGATGGCGTAACTCAAGAGAGAGACCTCTCTCTTTGACACTTTCATGCGCAATCACAACATGATACTTCTGCAACTGTTTTTCTGCAAGGAAGTAGATACTCTCTTTTGGCATAAAGTACATCAAAGCCACAATAAAAAATAGCATATATGCAAAAAATCTTACTATTTTTACCATTTTATCTCCAATTGCAAAGATGCTTTTTTATCACTTAGCTGCTTAATTTGCAACTCACTGACAATGTAATTACCATTCAAAATTTTACCAAGCAAAAAGTTTAGTGAATGAATGTTCATATTTTTTGATGTCAGTAAAATGGAGGAGTTTGTCACCTTTTTACTAATATTTGAAGCCCTTAATGTAGAACTTCTCAATATTTTATTTATTGTTCTTTGCACTTTTGTTTTATTAAAATAGCTTGATTTTAACCCTTTTATTTTATCTGCTAAAACAACTGTTTGATTATAAGAAGACTTTGTATCTACAAGTTCTTCTTTAGCTGCGTTTAGCTTCAACATTACAAAAGTCAAAAGAACAATAAGTAAAATAATTATGTGTAAAGGATTTACACGATTCATAATTTCACCTCCACATACCAGATATTGTTCTTATACTTCGCACTATAATTCAGACTTTTAGCTCTGAAATAAGTTTCAATATAACCCTCATCGCCTTTTTTGAGACCACTATAACGCAGTGTGACTTTTCTATTTTTATAGGCAATAAATTTCACTTTATGCATAGATTTTAGATGCATACCAAGCACAACTGCTAGAACTTTTCTTAACTGCATTTGTCTTTTATAGCTCTCTTCATAGCCCTTTAAAAGCGAACGGTTTTGCATCATGGTAGGTTTGAGTGCATATTTATGAAATATATTATCTCGCTGCGTTTGGAGTTTATCTATTTTATTGAGAGTAATAATATACTCACTTCCAACAAGCAGTAATAATACTACAAAAAGTGCCACTATAGTATAGAGGCTCTTTGCATTAAGAATGTGCCCAAATTGCTTGAGTGTTATTCTATGTTTTGAGAGTTTTATCTCTGTAACATCAAGCATATTTTGTGCAGTGCTAAACTTTGCAGGTAAAAGAATAACTATATCATCTTTGACAAGTATTACTTCACTTTCATCTATCTTTTTTGCCTCTTCTAAATGTAAAAACTCATTTTGAGCGAAATAGACGCCATTAATTTTCGAAGCTGGTACTCCTTTTTGTGCTAACAGATCTAAAATATATTTATCTTCATAAGCAAAAATAAAATACTCTTCACCAAATTTATAAGCTTCATAGCTGTATCTTCCCTCAGGAAGCATATCTTCAAAGAGTGATTCTAACAGCGGCTTCACTTCACGCAGGGATTGCAGAGGTAAAGAAACTTTTTTTACCCAGTATAAAGAGGGTGATAAAATAACATTGACACTACTCTCAATATGAAAATCAGCAGAGTTAGTATCTACAAAAACTGTATCGACCTGCCTTTTAAACTTCCAGAACAAAATTGGACCCCTTTTTTGATTCTAAATTATACTCAAAACTTATTAGAGCTTTCTCATTATCTTTCATAATTGTAATTTCAACTGCAATAAAAGGCTCATAATAACTAATATTTTGATGAAATCGCATCAAAGAGAGATTTTCATCTGCACTGAGTCCCAAGTCATTTGTATTTGCATAATAACCTGCGTTTGCACTCAGAGTCTCCGCTCTTTGCTTATCACAGCCTAAAATCATTTCCCAAGCTATGGGCTTAATATGGTTCAAATCCATTTTATAGTTTGAGGCATTACTCTCTGCACTTGTATAAAAAAGCTTTGTAGGCGTAATTTTTTGAAGACTCTGCTCATGAAATGTCTCTGTATAAAATCTATCTGCAACTTCAAGTTGTTTTTTTGAAGCAATATAATTTCTAAAAAGATTAGGTCTATTGGTGAAAATATCACTCTTGTATGAGCCATCCTCTTTTATGCCACCCATCATATCATCTAGTATATTCAGGTAGTCCACATTGACGCCTTTTGTAGATAAAAAGGCTAAAAGAGCATCCCGTTTTGCTTTCGTATTGAAAATCTCTGGACTTATTTTATCTCTTGCACTACTAATTTTTATAATAACATTAACATCATTACTGCTTAGGGGAATAAGTGAAGCTTCAGAGAGAAAAAGTGAAAGCGTATCAGCAGAGTTTATACTTGTAAGTTGTGGTGTCTTGCGTAACATTGTTAAAAAGTCTGCCAAGACACTCCGCGTTTGAATAAGAAATTTCTCCTGATTTACACTTTGAGCACCCTCTTTTACATACTTAAGCCCAAGCCCTATACTAATACTCAAAGCCATCACAAAAAAGAGCGTAATCATCAATGCAATTGCATTTTTCATCTTTTTTCTCTGCTGCATTAATGGATACTCATAGAAAAAATAGGCAGAAGCATAGCTGCAACGATGAAGCCAATACTACCACCGACAATAAGCATAAGTGCAGGCTCAAGCAGGGTTAAAAGTGTTGCTATTTTATCACGATTTTCTTCGAAATAGAGTTCGGAGACATTGGTTAAAACATTCTCAACTTCAGAGGTCTCCTCCCCAAGGGCAATAGACTGAATAAAAGCATAATCAATCTTTGTACTAGATTCATTCAGAGCTTTTGAGAGAAGTTTTCCCTCCACTACCTTTTTTGAGGCATCAACAAAAAGCTCTTTAAGTACAAGATTATTTAAAATATTTGCACTCAAATTAACAGTTTGCACAAAAGGAACGCCAGAGCGTGTAAGCAAAGAAGCAATATATGAAAAACGCGCCAATTCACTCTTTTGAATTATGCCTCCAAAGAGTGGTAACTTGAGTAAAAGCTTATCAACTCGGTAAGCAAACTTATAGCTGCGTTTGACCATAAATATAAACGCAGCTACAAACACAAATATGCTTGTAAGAATTAAAGTGAAATTATTTTTAAAAAAATCACCCATTGCAATAACAACAATAGTAGGTGTAGGGAGTGTTTGGTGCATACTTTTAAAAATACCTGTGATTTGAGGAACCACAAAAGTAAGCATAAATGCTATCATCAAAAGAGAGACAACAATCATAAATGAGGGGTAAGCAAACGCAGACTTTATCTCTTTGTTTATTTTATCTTGCTCTTTTAAAAAGCGTGAAAGTTCCATTAAAACTTCATCTAAAAGACCGCCATTTTCACTGACTTTTATGGACTCTTTAAAAAAAAGAGGCAATTCCACTACATTTTGTTCCTCTAGTGCAGAGTAAAAATCTTTTCCCTCATCAAGATAGGTGCTCACTGTTGTTATAAAAAGTCTAATTTTTTTATTTTTTTCATAATGAGACTCTATTACTTTAAGTGCTGATACTATGGTGATACCAGAACGGATATACATAGAGAGTTCACGAGAGAGTACAGAGAGTTCTTGTGGTGAAATTTTATACTTTCTACTAAACTCTAGCTTATCAAAAAAAGAGGGCCTCTCTTCATCTATACTTTTATACAGAATGTTTTTTGCTTTGAGTTTTGCTTTTGCCTCAGCTAAAGATTGTGCTTCTATTTTATCTTTAATCTTTTTTCCATTAGCATCAATGCCTACAAATCTAAATATCATCGAAGTACCGCATTTGCTAAATTTTCTTTGGCATCTTGTGCTGCCTGTATAGAGTTATATACTGCTGTATTTTGTAAATATGGTGTCATGTCATAAAACCTATTTTTGTACTCTATTAACACCTGATCACCTATTTTATTGTTGTCGAGCGTGTATGAAAAGCAGACACTCTCTTCTACTCCATCTGCATTAAAAAATGGTTCCGGATCTTTTTGGATAAAGCCGTAACTGTTATCGTATCTGTAAGTTTTTACACTATCATCCAAAAATCCATCTATACTTTTTGTTTTATTACCATCCAAATACAC
>NZ_JALUKE010000006.1 GCF_027056685.1 Sulfurimonas sp. | reverse complement strand
GCGGTAGCAAGTTCACTTGCTACCTTTGAATTGGAGGAGAGTCTAGAAAACTTTGGTACAGCCACTGCTGCTAATATACCAATTATAACTAAAACCATTATAATTTCTATTAGAGTAAAGGCCTTCCTCATTTTAAGACTATTTTTGTGTAGATAAATCTATAATATAACTAGTTCCAGTCTTAGTACAATCATACCCTTTTACTTGAAGAGATTTTTGCATTGCTTTACCAGATGTAGTAGTAGGGTCACATTTGAAATCTGCGGTCACATTCGCATCTGCAGTTGTACCACTACCTTGATATGTATAAGTAACATTTAAGTCAGATTGTGTACCTCTATATACTGCTGTTGAATTCCCATCTGCAGTAGTTTGATCAGTTACTACCCAATCTTTCCCTTGGAATTTATAAAGATTTGAGATGTTTAAATCACCTGCTTGCACACGATTTAATTCTGTTTGATTTAAAAATGATGAGGCACCACCACTTGAATTTAAATCATTCAAAGGCCCTATAGCATCTGAAACCACAGCATTTTGTTTTAAATTTTGGAACTTCGGTACGGCAACCGCTGCCAAAATACCAATAATAACGATCACAAAGATCAACTCTATAAGTGTGAAACCACTTCTTTTCATATATCTATCCTTTAATGTAAGTTAGCTGTATTTTAACTCAATAATTCTTAAGCATCTCTTATTGACTGCTTAAATACTTTTATAATCTTTTAGAAAGAACCAAATGTAACTTTTGCATCTCTTTTGCAAAACCTCCCCAATTCCCCTTCTTTAAAAATTGCAAGGCTTGATTGTAATGTTTGAGTGCCTCTTTTGTTCCTCTTAGAAGAGGTGCTTTTACCCCTCTTTTTTTAGATACAGAGATATGAAAAATAGCTTGCAATGCTTCATCTAGTGTTCTTCTCATGGCAATTTTATCTCTAAAGACTACTATAACCCTTTTAAGTTCAGGAATTTGACCTTGTTCGGATTGTAGATAGACAGGCTCCACATAAAGAAAAGAGTTTTTGATGGGAATAACAAGCTGATTGCCTTTTATGACTTGTGAGCCTTGTTGTCCCCAGAGCGTAAGTTCGGCTGAGATTTCTGGTTTTTGGTTAATCCTCGCTTCTATCTGCATAGGTCCATAAATGAGCTTCTCTTTAGGGAGTGTATAGACGATTAAGTCCCCATAGTGAGGCGTATCACATCTTGCACACATCCATGCTACCATATTGTCTTTTTTTGAAGGGTTGAGTGGTAACATTAAAATATACTCTTCACGCTTCATTTTTGGTAAACGCATAATGATGTAATAGGGAACCATCTTTTGCTGTTCGCCTTGAAAAATAACATTTGGTATTTGCCAATAATCTTCCTGATTATAAAAAACTTTTGGGTCAGTCATATGGTAGGCATTGTAAATTTTTACCTGAATATTAAATAAATCCGTAGGGTAACGGATGTGTGCTTGTAAAAACTTCGGCATCTCTTGAAACGGTTTAAAGAGTTTTGGATAAATTTTTTCATAAGTCTGGAGCAGTGCATCATGAGGATTTACAACATAAAAAGAGACATTACCATTATAAGCATCAATCACTACTTTTACAGAGTTTTTAATGTAATTGATGCCTCGTTGAATTGGGTTACGAGAGATTGGTTCGGAGTATGGGTACATATTGCTTGTTGTATAAGCATCT
>NZ_JALUKE010000005.1 GCF_027056685.1 Sulfurimonas sp. | reverse complement strand
ATCTTTAATTGCCCGTCTTGATAGGATGCTACCAAATCAGAATGATTATATTCAAAGTTGTCATTAATCTGATCTATATCTAGAAAAATAGATTTTAAAATATTTTTAAAAATTAAATTAAATTTTTCTTCATCTGTAGCAGTTAGTGCATTCTGTTGTTTTTTCGCAAATTTTTTTAATATATCCTGATATAATGAAGATAAAGGATCATTTTCAAGTGTAAGTCGTTGCAACAATGACTCTGCTGCAATATAATCATTCCTGTCTATTTCCTCATAAACTTTATTCATTTCTATTGAATCATTTGTGCTTAATCTATTTTTTATTAAACTGAGTAAACTTTGATCTGTTATTTCACTATCCATTAAAGCATATTGCATTTTATACTTACCGTTTACAATAGAACTAATAGCCTCAGTATATGCATACTGAAATTTCATAATATAACTTTTACCACTACCAGGTTTTCCTGCAAATACTGTTATATCTTTTATATCGAAATCACTATCAACTATTTTAGCAAAATTTTTAAGATTTAAATTTGACATAATACTCTTCTCTTTTTAGATAATAAAATTATACTAAATATACGATTAATTAATATCTTTTATTTCCTTACAATTATCTGGTGCATTACCCTCTCAGGTTCAGGCATCAACAAACTCATTTTGTAAGTTGTAAGACTCACGCTTTTAATCTCAAAGGCTATGTTTGCTTGTTTTAAAACCGTTATAGCTGTTGTAAGATGTTGGAGGGTTACAAAATTGGCTACCATGATGCCACCATCGGCTAATCTTTCATACAAATAATCTAGCTCACTGATGACTTTTTCGCCACCACCACCAACAAAAATTCTCTCAGGAGTGCTTGGCTCTTTTTTATACTCTTCATTTGCCTCACCGATGAAGAGTTTTGTATCTAAAATTTTATGTTTTTTGAGAGAGTTTTGTATCATCTTGGCTCTTTTTTCATTCTTCTCAAAAAGGATACTCTTAACCTTGTATCGTTTGTACCCATCAATACTTACAGAACCAGAACCAGCACCGATGTCCCACAAAAGCATATTTGGCTGTAGGTCAAGATTTTGTAAAGATATATGGCGTTTATAGCTTTTTGTAATCATTCCATTTTCATGCTCGATGCTCTCTTCACTTGAGATATTTGGCAGAGGTTTATAGTTGCGTTTGATAAGGAGTGAGTAAGGCATACGAGGAGGATTTTGCACCATTTTTTGCAATGTTGTACTTGAAAAAAGTTCATCACCATAGCCAAATCGTTCTCCAAGTGTGATGCTTACATCCTCTTCATCCAAAAATTTTGTTGCTTCTACAAGTATGCTCGGTGTATCATCATCACAAATCACAAAAGTATAATCTTTTGTTAAAAAGTTCTCTAAGTCTATAAAGCTTTTTCCATGTAGAGTTACGATGCCAGTTTTGACAAGACTCACCCCTTCATGAGCTAACATATAGTTTAAACTTGAGGTGTTATCTACTATTTTAAAGGGGATATTTTGCTTTTTAAGGGTGGCGATGATTATAATTGCACCTGAAAAAAAGGTTGGAGAGCCACTTACAATATAGAGTATATTTTTATCAAAATTGTCTAAAATCACCTCTTTGACAACTTTAAAACTCCCCTTTATGACATTCTCTAAAGAAGTCTCATAATTTTGGTCACAAAATATCATCTCAAATTGTG
>NZ_JALUKE010000004.1 GCF_027056685.1 Sulfurimonas sp. | reverse complement strand
AATGGTATATCTACTCAAAGGTGCAATAGTCCTAGGTCCTCTGTAACGGATAGTCTTGACACTCTGGTAACTATTACCGTGCTGTTTGACCTTTGGCAGCTTTTCATTAAGATCAATCTTCTGTTTTGCAAACGCAGCTTCCCGCTCTTTTCTTTCACGCTCTTTTTTAATATTATCTTGTTTTACAATATTTAACTTTTCAAGTGCACTTTTCAAACTATTTTGTCTTCTTATCACTCTTTTTAACTGCCGAGTATAAGATGCTTTTTCTTTTTTTAATTTTGCTAAGGCACGCTTATTCTCTTTTGTTATTTGCATCGCTTTTTTTCTTTTTTGATCTATTTTTGTTATATTTGACTGCAAAGTAGTCGCATGACTTTGCAATAAATTCACTTTTTTTTCATTATCATAAAAGAGACCATTAAGCTTTTTCACTTCGTTTTGTGAGGATTTAAGCATTGTCTTTAAAACTTCTACCTCTATAAGTGATTCTTCATTTTGACTATATTTCTCTTCTAAAACAACCGACAAGGAGACACTCTTTGCTATAAAAAAGACTAACTTCTCTTCTATCTTATCTTGTTTATTTTTTAAAGCAATCTGTGATTTTCGTAAGAGTCTCAGCTGCTTTGTATCTTCATTATAACTCAGCTCTTTTGTTGCAAGATCTGCTTTGAGCTCTTTTAACTGTTTTATCTGTTGTTTGAGCATACGCTTTTGTTTTAAAATAGCATCAGCAGTCTGTATAAGCTTTTTATTTATATTTACATAGTTTTTCTTGTAGGAGTGTAGCTTTGAGCTTGTTTTATGTATCTTTTTATCAATACTAGTTCCCCCAAAAAGGGTGCTTGAAAGTAAAAAAAGAGTCAAAAATATATATTGCATCAGACCTCTTCTTTATGTCCAAGAACTATAAACGCAGCCAAAAGTATAGAGAGTGTGACAGAGATTGCCAACCCACTTAAAAAATCATTTACTTTATCAAAAACAACAATGTGTATACCAATAGTCTTGAGCTCTTGGCTCACCCAACTACTCGATGCTATATATGAAAAAATTCCAAAATTAACTACAGAAGCAATGAGTGCATCAACAATAGCTAGTCTAAATAAAACAGCAGAACGCAGCCATGTAGGAGCACCAAATAGACTCATAATATTCATTCGTTCATTATGCTTAAACTGCCAAATACGAAGTTCTTTAAAGATAAGCAACACAGTAACAATTAAAATAGCGAACGCAAGAACACTTATAACCGTTTTAAAAAGCAACAACAGATTATAAATCGTGTCATGTGTCGCAGAAAAGCTCTCCACTTTAGTGATTGATTTTATTTTTAGTAATTTTTTTCTTATCTTTTGTATCTCATCTGGACTTGGATATATAGCAAGTTTTAACTTGTAAAATCTTGGCAGAGTTGCCTTTAAAAGCTCTATGTTGTTTTTACTGATTTTTGTATTAAGTTTTTTAATCACACTCTCAGGAGAGAGCTCTATTACATCTGCAATAGTGGAGACTTTTGCCTTCAGCTCTTTTGGAAGTAGTTTATTTTGCGAAACAATTACAAGCGAATAATTTTTTGTTAATTTATCTTTATATGCATCAATAGACCTATCAACAACAGTAAAAACCTGAATAGTAAATAAAATACTTACTAAAGCGATAACAAGAGAGAGATGATTTTTAAATGACTTCACGTATATCTCCAGACTCAATATGATAATGTTTATACTCAACTTTCATCGTCTCAGGTATATGGTGAGTTACTACGATGACAGTTGTCTCAAGTTGTTCATTTGCACCTTCAAGAAGATTCCAAATAAGCTGTGACGAGTAGTCATCAAGATTACCAGTCGGCTCATCTGCTAAAATAACAGTAGGATTATGTGCCAAAGCTCTCGCCATTGCCACACGCTGTTGCTCCCCACCACTCAACTCTTGTGGATATTTCCCAGCTTGATGCTGCAGGCGTACATGTTTTAGAAGTGAATCAACCTGATTTTGTGTTACACTTTTCTCATATCCATTAATAATAAGAGGAAGCATAATATTTTTCTCTATCGTCCACTCTTTTACAAGTTTATAGTCTTGAAACACTATACCCAGATGTTTTCTCAAAAAATTCAGTTTCTTTTTACTAACACTTTTAAGTTCAACCCCACCAACTACTAAACTTCCCTCTATTGGTTTCAATGCCCCATAAAGAGATTTTAAGAGTGTTGATTTTCCACTTCCACTTGCACCGGTAATAAAAATAAAACTTCCAGTATCTACGGAAAAATTTACTTTATTAATTATTGTGTCATCATTTGAATATGCAAGAGATAAATTATTTGCGATTATCACTTTATCCATTTAAAATCCTAGCTAGTTCTTTATGTGCCTGTAAATTACTTCGTGATTTTAGCGGTTCTTGAGGATAATAATCTACTTTACTACTATTAATAAGCAAATAAAGATGTTCTGGTCGATCAAAACTCCCCATAGATAGACGCAACATAGTGCCACTTTGCGTTTTATAGACCCTCTCTACATGAATAAAGCCACCCTCAAAACGAAATGTTTTGTCATGTAGCGCTATTATCTCTTCATCGCTCAAAGTAGACTTCTCAAAAGAAAAATCACCTACTACTTCAAGCATATCAGACTCTTCATCATTTATCATAGTTACATCATAAATGTTTTTCTCCATCTTTTTCCATCTATCTTCATACTTGGAACTTACTGCTATATCTCTATTTTTATTTATATGAAGCGTTGTTTTATTAAACGCAATAAAAGTCTCATAAGAGTACGCATAGTAATTTTCACTATCAGTTCTCAGCTCTAAAGTACCACCCACTTTTAAAACACGGCGTGATTCTTCAATGAATGAAGTTGAAATTACTCTTCTATGTGGTTTTTTATCCCAAGGTACAGGAAAATGGACATAAATAGCACCTACAAGATTAGATGGAACAAGCTCCATAAAAAGACGAGCATCATAATCAAGCACAAGTAAGTTGTCTAACTTTTGAATAACACTTTGCTTTAAAACCTGCTCAATAGATGGACGGTGAATCTCTATGCCTATAAAAAGTACATCAGGGTTACTTGCCGCCTGATGCAGTAAATGCCTACCTGAGCCAAAACCAACTTCTATTCGCACCTCTTTATCACTTGGAAAATTATCTGCAAAAAACTCAATCTTTTTAAGTGCCGTCTCCTCTTGCAGATGTACATTTTGCTTCGCTTCAGGGACATTTGAAGCAATAACTTCTAGTTCTGCTGCTTTAGCATATCCTAAAAGTGCGCGATGCACATTATGTATAGATGCAGGACGAGTCAGCTTATCTGTTTTTAAAAGACTTCGATTCTCCTCGACTTTTACTAGAAGAAAAAAGTCTTCATCCTCTACCGTTGTAGAGATAAGCTTTTCATCAGCATGGTTCGCATTTTGGGCAATAAAATTAAAATGTACCCCATCTTGAACTGCGGGCAGTTCTATCTCTTTAAACTCTTTTATGTGTAAATGTGGCATTAAAGCTCATTCAAATCTAAATCTTGCACAGGTGAAATTGTCTCCTGCGTTTGAGTACTTTTTGGTGCGACTTTTGGTGCAACTTTTGGCTCACTTTTCGTTTTGTTTTGTGTCTTACTTTGTGTCACTTTTGATCCATCAGTAATGATTTTTACTTCCGTACTTGGTTTAGAAACTAACCCATTTACATCTACTGCATAGATTGTATATGTATATGTACTATCTGGTTTTATATCACTATCAGTAAATTTATTGGTATCTATGTGGTCATATTTTTTAATATTCTCTTTAAACCAGCCATCTTTTTGTTTTCTAACAACTTTGTAGTATATTGCTCTTGCATCATTTTTATTCCATGTTAAAATTACTTTATCATTAAAATGCATTGCTTCTACTGCTGCAGGTGCTAGTGGTTTGCTTAAAGTCATCCCCATAACAGTATGTTTTGCATTTTCACTCTCTAATCCATCTTTATCAACAACACTTACTCTATAAAAATAAGCTTTTCCGTCTTTGTCAATTTTATCTTCAAATCTATTATTGTAAAGTTTTGCTATAAGTTCATAATCTCCGTCAATTTTATCACTTCTATACAAATAGTATCTTGCAAAATCTTTTGCATCTGATTTTTCCCATGTTATATCAATTTTTCTTGGAAGATTTTTCGTTGCATCTATTTGTGTAACACCCTTTGGTAAAGCTTTTGTCACAACTTTTACAATTTCAGAAGGTGTAGAAATAATTCCATCATAAGTCTCAACAAGTACACGATAAAGATAAACATGATCATCTTTTAAATCCATATCAATATACTCTGCGTTTAATCTTCCCTCTAAAGTCGCTATCTTCTGCCACTCTTCATCGCCATAAGTTTTTCTCTCTATAATGTACTTTTCAACTCTCTCACTCTCGTGCGGTCTCCAAATAATTTTCGCCATGCGAGGAAGTCCCTGTATAGAGTGAATCCAAGTCACAGACTGTAAAACAGGCAGTGTATTTACAACGAAGATTTGGCTGCGTGCTCCCTCTGCATCTTTTGAAGCAACCTGAAATACATAGCCGTATTGTCTGTCTGGTTCTACTGCAGTGTCTACAAAATGCGTTTGAAATCTATTATTTATTGTCGCAAAATAGTGTATCTGTTTATTCTCTTTATCTGAAAAATCTCTCTTGTAAACATATATTGCTTTTACGCGAGGGTCTTGAATACTCTTCCACTCAAACGCAATAGTTTTCATATCTCTAATAATCCCGTGTTTAGTCAAAGTAACTACAGGCAATGATGAGTCAACAATAGCCTTTTCCTGTGGTTTTGGGCTTAGTGAAACACAGCCGCTAAGAAACAGCAGGGAAGCTGCGCATAATATACTCAGTGTCGATAACTTCATTCAAAATCTCCTTGTCAAATTTATTTGTTATTGTATCTTGCATTATTTTATCAAAATCAGCTTTAAAATAGAGCTTCTCTTTTGTTGTTGGATGAATAAAATATATTAGGTATGCATGAAGCAAAATACGTTCCGATTTCTCTGCTTTAGGGCTTAGTCCGTATATATGATCACCCAAAATATGACGGTTTAGACTCTCTAAATGCACACGAATTTGATGTGTTCTTCCAGTAAAAAGTTTACATGCGATAAGCTGCGTTTTTTCATCTGCGCTTAGAGCAAGATGTTTAAACATTGTTTTTGCATATTTACCATGCTCAAGCCCACATGCCATCTTTAAACGGTTATGTGAACTACGCCCAATATTTGATTCTACTATTGTAACATCTTCTTTTAACGGAGGGGTAACAACAGCGATGTAGTAGCGTCCCATACTCTTATCTTGTAGCTGTTTTGAGAGAAATTCATGGGCTTCATTGTTTTTAGCAACAACCATTGTCCCACTTGTTCCTTTGTCGAGTCGATGCACAATTCCATGACGCTCTTCACCACTAATGGTAGAGAGACGCACACCTTTATGTTTCAACCAATCAACCAAAGTCGCATCTTTGACACTAGGAGCGGGATGCACTGTTACACCACTTGGCTTGTTGATGACTAAGACATCATCATCTTCATAAAGAATCTCCACATCAAAATCAACATCAAGAGCTTTTTCTTTTTTCGCCTCAGGAAACTCTACTTTAACGCTCTGCCCTACTTTTAGCTTTACACCCGGTCGCGCTACTTTTTTGCCATCTACAAAAACACAATCATGTTTTATAAGTCCTGCTATTTGTGAACGGGTTTGTCCTATTTGTGCTGTTAAAAACGTATCTAAACGCTCGGGATTTGTACATACATACTCTTGTGTGTTTATCATTCTTTGTTACCTTTATGTTACAATCACAGTAATTTAATATGGAGATATAAACTTGTGGAGATTTGATAAGAGTATTTTATCACAATTTGACTTTCTTTCCATTATCCTTATAATTCCACTTGTTATGATGTCTCATTGGCTCATTGGTGAAGCTGTCCCTGCACTTGCTCAAAAACAGGTAGCCTATGTCGGTGTTGCCTTTGTCACTTTTTTGATTATCTTTGTCCTTCCTATCCGTAGAATGAGTTGGATTATTCCCTTTATTTACTGGGCGAACATTGCACTTTTACTTGCCGTTGAGTTCTTTGGACACTCTCGTTTGGGTGCACAGAGATGGATAGACATTCCTTTCATAAACGCAACGATGCAGCCCTCTGAGTTTGTCAAACCTGCCCTTATTTTAATGCTTGCATACCTAATAAATAAAAGCCCTCCACCTCTGCACGGCTACAGACTCAAAGAGTTTTTAAAGCTAAGTCTATACATTTTTATCCCTTTTATTCTTATTGCAAAAGAACCTGACCTTGGTACGGCTATGGTGTTACTGCTCATTGGTTTTGCTATTCTCTTTTATGTTGGTATTTACTGGAAAATTTTAGCTGCTATTGCTGCTATTGTTCTACTTTTTACACCTATTGCGTACAAATTTTTACTCCACGATTACCAAAAAGAGCGCATTACCAGTTTTTTGAGTGAAAAGCCATCTTACCATGTACAACAGTCCATAATTGCCATCGGTTCAGGCGGTTGGAGTGGAAAAGATAAAGAAGATGCAACACAAACGCAGATGAAATTCCTGCCAATCGCTACAAGTGACTTCATCTTTGCATTTGTGGTTGAGCGTACTGGCTTTTTAGGTGCACTTGGACTTATCACCATTTATGCACTTTTAATTTTACATCTTTTGAGTTTAAGTATATTTAACAAAGATTACTTTATAAAAGTAGTCACCGCTGCCATCTCTTTTATGATATTTATCTATATGGGAGTAAATATATCTATGACCATAGGCTACGCCCCTGTTGTTGGGGTACCTCTGCCTATGTTTAGCTATGGAGGAAGTAGCTTTTTAAACTTCATAGTCCTCTTTGCCATTATGCAAAATCTCATCACTTTCCGCTACAAAGATATGTATGACAAAAGCGGTAAAAAAAGTTTTGTTTAGGATATAAAAGATGAATGTATTAATAATAGAAGATGACACACTCACTGCAAAACAGCTTCAAAAACTCCTCAAAAATGAAAAATATGCCGCAGATATTGCGTTTGGCTACAATGAAGCAAAAGAGTACATCGACAAAAACAGCTACGCTATCATTTTACTTGATTGGAATCTTGGCGATGGCGATGGACTTGAACTCCTTAAAGAGATACGCGACACACAAATTGATGTTCCCATCCTCATGCTCTCAGCAAACTCAGAAATAGACGACCGTGTCAAAGTTCTTGACTCTGGTGCGGATGACTACCTCTGCAAACCCTACTCCAACATCGAGCTTTTAGCGCGTATGCGTGTCCTGTTGCGAAAAGATGCCAAAGAGAAATCAGCGACAATACAAGTACAAAATGTCCTACTTGAGAGTGCGACACATCAGGTATTTGTCTCTGGTGAAGAGGTCAGCCTCACATCAGCAGAGTTCGACCTACTTGAGTTGTTTATGCAAAATCAAAATATAGTCCTCACAAGATACCAACTCAGCGAACACATCAACAAAGACAACTATGCCATTAAACAGAGCAATGTTGTTGATGTCCACATCAAAAATCTACGAAAAAAATTGGCTAATAAAAACTTTATAGTAAATATTCGCGGTGTCGGGTACAAAATCAACAAATCTTCATAAAATCTTCATTTTCATCTTCTATCATTCCTTAAAACAAAGGAGATGTTATGAAACATATTACAATTTTCACATCCGCGCTTCTGCTTGCGCTCACCGGTTGTGGTGGTAGTTCAGAAAACTCGGATGGAGGCAATACAGCATCGGTGTCAAGTGTAGGAATCTTTTTAGATAAAGAGGTGGAAGGTTTGGAGTATCAATCAAACTCCTATAGTGGTAAAACTGATTCAAAAGGATATTTTAAGTATAAGCTTAATGAAAATGTGACTTTCAAAATAGGCAACACTACGCTCGGAACAAAAAAGATGGAGTCAACTTATAGTGTGGTCACTCCACTTGAACTTGTCGGGACAAACGATGTAAATGACATTCGAGTAGTCAATATTTTACGCGTTTTACAAACTGCAGACAGTGACCATAATGCAAGTAATGGAATTACTATTACGAAGCAACCCTCTAATGACATCATTGACATCTCAAAAATTAATAAAGATTTTAATAATAGTGAAATCGCACAGGTAACGCAAACAAGCGAAAATGATGTTGTTACAAAAGAGGATGCGAAAAAGCATTTTGAAGATTCTCTAAAAAAGAAAGATCAGTATAAAAAAGATCTTAAAAAAGATGGGAATAACAATGATGGTGATGGTGACACATCAGGTGGAGGCACTACTGGCGGCGGAGGAACGACAGGAGGTGGTGGTACAACAGGAGGTGGAACAACCACAAATGGTTCTTACACACTTCTTGCATGGAATGACTTAGGTATGCACTGTATGGATGGAAGTGATTTTTCTGTTTTTACGATATTACCCCCTTACAATGACCTCAATGCACAGCTTATCAACAAAGCAGGCACATCAAACAAACATGTCACAAGTGGTGTGACACTTACTTATGAATCATACAAATATAACAACCATATCAATACTATCAGTAGTACAAAAACAAATTTCTGGAACTATTTAACGAAACTTTTTCCAGGAAAAACAAGTACACCGGATGTGGGTCTTACAGGAAATCATACACCATCACTAACACCACACAATTTACAGTTTAACTCAAATCTCAATTGGTTTGAGGCAATGGCTCTTCCTCTTATTAACCGTGATGATGACAACACTACGAATTACTACCCTATGGTAAAAGTAATAGCCAAAGATACAAGCGGTGTGGTACTCGCTTCTGCAAATATCGTACTTCCTGTCAGTGATGAGATGGACTGTGCGAAATGTCATGCGAGCAATGCGACATCAACAGATGCAAAACCAATTGCAGGCTGGGAAAATAATCCAGACAAGATAAAAGACTTTAAATTTAATATTTTGAAACTTCACGATGAAAAACAGTTGATATCTCAAGCTGATTTAAATACACTCAAATCTCGTGGATACATCTATAAATCAAGTCTTTATGATACAGCAAAAGCCGGTACACCGGTACTTTGTGCAGCTTGTCACAGTTCAAATGCCCTTGGAACAAAAGGCGTTGGAAATGCGTTAGCTCTGACAACTGCCCTACACTCTCGTCATGCAAATGTCATAGATCCTGCAAATGGAATGAAACTCAATGACTCTGCAAACAGAAATGCATGTTATAGTTGTCATCCAGGTTCAACTACACAGTGTCTTAGAGGTGCTATGGGTTCTGCAAAAGATGCAAATGGTAAGTTGGCTATGCAGTGTCAAAGTTGTCATGGAACGCTCAGTGATGTAGGAAATGCCAGCAGAACAGGATGGCTTGATGAACCAAACTGTCAAGCATGTCACCAAAATGGTAACCGTTACACTTCGGCACTACAAAATGGAATACTTAGAAATGCCCTAGATACAAGATTTGCAACAAATCCGGACACACCACAAGCAGGTGTCAGTATGTACCGTTACTCAACGGGTCACGGAAAATTACAATGTTCAGCATGTCATGGTTCAACCCATGCAATATTTCCGACAAGTCATCAAGTAGATAACTTGCAAAGTATAAATGTTCAAGGTCACAGCGGTACCATAGCTGAATGTACTTCATGCCACTCTACTATGCCGCAAACAACAACAGGCGGACCACACGGTATGCATACAATCGGTCAAGACTGGGTCAGCCAACATAAAGATGTAGCAGAGCATAACTCGGCACAATGTAAAGTATGCCACGGAAGTAACTACAGAGGTTCGGCACTTTCTGAAACATTTAGTGCAAGAACATTAACGATTGAACATGGAACAAAAAGTTTTGCCAAAGGGCATCAAGTAAGCTGTTATGATTGTCATAATGGGCCAAATCCATAGGTATAATTTATTCTTAACACATAAGGTGTTATTATACTTAAAAGTAATATAAAGGGGCTTTGTGAAACTTCTATTCATCTTTCTTACGCTACTTATAACTCTCTTAAATGCAAAAGAGAGTTATACTCTCGGCGATGGGATTCAAGCAGGTCCACTCCCCATATATTTTGGTGCTTATACTTCAGCTGAATACAAAAAAAGCAATAAAGAAGTAAAATACAGCATAGAAGACCTTGCTTTTTTAAGCTATGGAAACTATCAGCGTTTCTCTTATATGGCTGAAATTGAATACAAAAATCTCTACACGCAACAAGTAAAAGATGATGTTTCATCCCAACAAAAAGATACACGTTTATATCTCGAAAGACTCTATCTTAACTACGCTTTTAACGACAATACTGCTCTGCGTGTAGGAAAATACATCTCACCTATAGGATTCTGGAATTTACTGCCAATTAATGTTTTAAGAGATACAACATCAGACCCAATTAGTACAAATATTATATTTCCTGAATTTACAACAGGCGTGTATGGCTCATTTACCACTATTGAAGAGGATGAAATCAAAATTGATGTAATGCTTCAAAACAATGACGATTTGGATAACAAATACAATAATTATAAAATTAACAAGCATTATGGAATTGGAATTACTTATAATCATAATAATTTCACTTCAAAACTCAATCTAGGATACTTTAATAAACTCTACCGTCTAATAGATGAAGAACTCCAAACAGAAAAAACTAATGAAACAGAAAAAAGCAACGAAAATGACGATGACTATGAAAAAAAATCTCAAGAGGAGCAGAATCTTTACTATATAAATCTTGCCCTCAAATATGATACACTTAACTATCAAATTCTCTCAGAACTTGGACATCAGAACTCTTCTAATGGTGCAGCAACTACCTATGCTTTATATATTCAAGGACTCTACAGAGTTACACTAAAACAGAGTGCCATAGTCCGCTTTGAAGCCTATGATGACAAAGTTTCAAATACAAATGATACTTTTGGTGTTTTTGCCTACACATACAGACCAACTTACCCTGTAGCACTCAAAGCCGAATACCAACTCCATTCACTCTCAAAATTTAACAAAGTGCTCATATCTTTTTCGGTGCTGTTTTGATGAAAACAATACTCACACTACTTTGGCTGCACTCCATGACACTTCTTTTATATGCAAACGAGTATGCCGTAGTAACAAGGACTGAATTAGGTAAAATCACAAAAACACAAATGAAAGCAATTTACCTCAAAAAACTGCACTACCTTAAAGGAAAGAAACTGCTCCCCATCAACCTTGAAGCAGACAACTCCATACGCAAAAGTTTTAACAAACACATACTTCACATGAACTACAACAGACTCAAAATATACTGGATGAAACAGCACTATCTCGGACACCGTCCACCGCTGAGTTTACATTCCCAAAAAAGTGTCAAAGCATTTTTGAACAAAGTAGATGGAGCTATTGGCTATGTTGAGATGAAAAATATCGAGAAAAATATGCATATATTACTAAGATGGAGTGACTAAATGATTGCAAACTCTCTGCGAAAAAAACTCTTTTTGAGCTTTTTGTTTATTGGGCTTTTTCCTTTTCTCATTTTACTTTTGTACACAATGTTTCTCACAGAATCAAAACTCCTCAAACAGAGTGTTGATGAGAAATACAACCAAATGCAAATAACCCTCAAACTGATGAACAGACATCTCTTCACACTCCAAAAAGATGTGGAATTTTTAGCTTCTCTTGATATTATGGATGAAGTACTCTCAGATGACATAGATAAAAAAATATCGAGACTGTTAGAGAAAAAAGTACATGACATAGGGAGAACAACAAATTTATTTGTAATAAACAGTCATAAAATAATTACAGCTTCTTCAAACGCAGCACTCTTACTCAAACCATTTCATACTTCCATAAAACTAGGCAAAAATGGATATTTTTTAAAACAAGAGAAACTCTACTTTTATTCACAAATCCAAGCATCATTCGATAGCAAAAAAATACTTGGTTATCTCATTTTAGAGTATGATTTAAATAATCTAAAGCCATTTTTAATAGACAAAGATACTATTTACTCTTATATTGTAAATCCACATCGCCCAATATCTATTGGTTATAATCTACATTTAAAAATTCATTTTAGTAACAATAAACATAGCATTATTACAAACAAATATGTTACAGTTTATAAGAAAATAGCCTTCTTTAAAGAGCCATTTTATCTTATTTATGCAGTCAATAAAACGACAGCACTCAGCAGTCTATATGATTTTGTCCGCTTTATTCTTTTGATGTCGCTTTTTGTTTTTATCATCGTTTTATATTTTGCATATAAACGTTCAAAAGAGATTATTCACCCTATTGAAGAACTGACAAGAACAACAAAAGAGATAACAAAAACACAAGACTACTCTAAAAAGATAGTGACAACATCCAATGATGAAATACAAATCCTAAGCGCTGCGTTTAACACAATGCTGCAAACAACATCTTGCGCACTTTTAGAGCTTGAAGCTGAAAATAAACGCAGACTTTCACAGTTCATTGACCTTATAAATCTCTTTAATACCATTATCCAAACGCAGGATGAGCGTAGTTGTATAGTAAACTCTTTAGAGGAGATAAAAACACTTACATCTAATCCAAATCTTGCATTTTCAGAACAAAAAAATAACACAGATGAAAACATAAGCATTGATTTGTATGTAAATGATTTTACGAACAAGCAAAAGATTTACTATGGTTCTATTATCTTTGAATTTGAGCATTTTTATGATGAAAATGAGAGACGATTTTATGATGCTATCGCAACTATGATAGAGTTGCAACTCGAGAGAATACGACTCATTGAAAACACAATGTCCGTCTCAAAAGCGAAATCAGCTTTTATATCAAATATGTCACATGAGCTAAGAACTCCGCTAAACGCAATCATCAGTGCAACACAGCTTATGATAGCCTATGAAAAACTCAGTGATGAGCAACAAGACAGCATTGCCAACATTGAATCTTCTGCGCACTACCTGCTTGAGATGATAAACGGCATTTTAGACATTACGAAAATAGAAGCAGGAAAAATGGATGTCCATTGTGAGGATACAGACTTAATAACACTCGTAAATGAGAGCATAGATATTTTAATGCCACTTATTCAGGACAAAAACCTGCAACTCAAACTTGAAACACATCAACTTGAGCACCTAGCTTATAAAACCGATGTAAAGATCTTCCAACAGATCATAATCAACCTTCTCTCAAACGCAGTCAAGTTTACAAACAAAGGCGACATTACCATCGACATAAAACGTGAAAAAAGTTCCATCGTTATTAGCATTACAGACACCGGAATAGGTATATCCAAAGAAGATATAAACCTCCTCTTCTCTGACTTTACCCAAGTAAAAAATGTGATGCAAAAACAGCATAAAGGAACAGGGCTAGGACTCTCTTTGAGCCAAAAAATGGCTCATCTTATTCACGGAGATATTAAAATAGAAAGCGAAGGTTTAGCAAAAGGAAGTAGTGTTTCCTTTTATTTGTTCAATTCACGAAACTGCTAACTCTTTATAGGCAGCTCTATAACCACTGAGTGCAGCCTCTTCTAGGTAGTATCTTTTCTGCTTTGCATCATCTGTAAATTGGAACTGGTGCTGTAAAAACTCAAAACTATCCTGACCAATCTGCGCCATCAACTCTCATCTACATGAATATCAGTACTTATTTCTAAGGTAACAGAAGAACCATCATCTGCTACTCCTGTGACTTCTTGATACTCTTGACCTGTTTCAGCGTCTGTTTGAAAATCACCCAATTTCCACTCACCACTTCCATCTTTATCCGTATCAAGACTAATACTATCAGAGGAATCACCATCGATACGAATAATGTTGTCATCATCTGTCATATTTAAAACATCATCAACACTTAATGAGGTAATGTTTTGCGCACCATCATCAAGATTTATACTCTCAATGTTATCAATATTATCTTTGAGTGCATCAAAATTAAGATTCATATCATCACTTATGACAAGACCATCTAAACCTTCACCACCATCAACGATAGAATCATTTCCACTAAAATCTCCATCATTAAAATCATTCGAGTCAATTTTAAAAGTATCATTTCCAGCTTCGCCATAAGCTTTAAAATCTTTTCCTGCTACATCTATGGTATCATCACCTGCTCCACCTTCGACTTGCTGTTGCTGACCTGTACCCATGTAAATGGTATCATTTGCATCTGTTCCAGTTACTGATTCTTGATCACTATCTGACATATTTATTGTTTCGCCCATATCATATAGAATAGTTGTAGATGTTGTACTTGAACCATCTGTTGCCGTTGCTGTCACACTTATATCATCTGAAGCAGTCAAAGGAGTATCACTTACAAGTTTTAATCCATCTAGTTGATCAGCAGTCAAAACAGCTTGCCCATCTGTAACTACTATATTATCTCCAGCACCATTACTCAATGTTGCATTATCAGGTACATTAACAGAAACATTTAAACTCTCACTCCCATCAGTATCACTTAATGCTGCATCAATATTTAGATTGTATGAATAATGAACATTAGAATTTATATCTTCTCCACCAAATGCAACATTTTCTATATCTTCAAGTTTTGTCACTGCACCAGTTGCGTTATCGGTTACTTCTATTTTTCCATCGCCCTTATCATCAACAGTAAAATCATCACTAGATCCTTTAAAAATAACAGTATCATTACCATCTCCACCTTTTATCTCTTGCCAACCTGCACCAATAGTTACAACATTGTCACCATCACCAGTATCAATTAGCCCCTTGTCAGACGCAGCATCTCCGACATTTATAATATCATTACCATCTCCACCTTTTATCTCATTCCAATTATCGCCTAATATAATATTATTATCACCATCCCCTCCAGCATCAAGTTTAGCTTTCCCATCACTTGCACCATCACCAGCAAGAATTGAATTATTACCATCTCCAAGCTTTACATCTTCCCAATTATCACCAAGAACGATTTTGTTATTACCGTCACCTGCATCAAACTGAGAATCATCAGCAGCATTACCTACAATAGCCGTATCATCTCCATCATTAAGTTTAATTTGTTCCCAACCATTACCAAATACAACTTGATTATTATTATCAGATAAATCTGCATCCCCACCATTTCCATCTTCATAAAAATGAACATCTGCATCTTTCATCTCAATACCAGTATTGGATTCACTAATGACCATCTCACCTAAATCAACATTTACAGTAGGAGTATCAGCCACTGCATCAACTATTATAGTTGTTTCTGCTTCATTACTCCAATCAGTTCCATTGTCTGAAACTTGAAAGTTAATGTTTTGGTTTGTCTCACTGTTTGCTGTAGTAGTAAAGACTAAGTTACCACTTGTAATATCACTCGCTGTAATTACTTGCCCATCTGTAACTGCATTTCCACTTAATGTTAAAGACCCACCATCAGATATATCTGTAATCTTAACAGAGTGCATAGCATCTCCATCTACATCAGAGTAACCAAAGTCATCAGTTGTAAATGTGTAGGCTGTGTCTTCGTTTGTAGTTACAGTGTCATTTGATGCTGTTGCATAACTATTTAATGTGTCACTTGCGACATCGTACTTGCCATCTGCAAACCTAATAGTCTCAACATCCTTCAATTCAACAACATCACCATTTTTCACACCATCACTAATATCAGTAACTACAATATTTCCATTTACATTTGCAATAGTATAATCAGCCATATTACCACTAAGTTTAGCAGTATCATTCCCTAGTCCCCCATCAACAAAGAGATGATTATTTGCATCATTAGCACCAATATGCAATGTATCATTACCTTCACCCATCAAAACAAAATCATCTGTAGCTTCCGTTGCGGCTGATGTATAAGTTCCATGCCAATATTGAGTAGAATCTGTATGTGCTGTAACATTACCTGAGGCATCTGTTTCTGTAACATTAAAAAATTCATTATCATTCACAGCAGTATTCTCAAGATTGCTAATATCAACACTCCAAGTACCATCATCTTCTACTGTAGTAGATGCAACTACATTTTTATCTTCATCATAAAGTGTAATAGTATTTCCTACTTCTGCACCTGTACCTTTCATAGCCACCGAACTATAATCACCCGTAGCATCTACAATATCCGTAATTGCCAGTTTTGTGATATCTGGTGCTTGTAAATCAGATATTACATTTCCATCTGTATCATGTGTTGCTACTGTTTTGTCTGCAAACTTGATATTCTCTACATCATCATAGATATATTGATTCTCTTGGGTATCTATATTTTCTACTCTAAATCTTCCATTTGTATCTTCATAATTCACTGTATAATCATCTCTGTTACCCTTAAATACTACAGTGTCATTTCCTTCACCACCTCGTACAATTTCATAACTTGCTCGGCCATCTCCTTCTGTAATATTTACCGTATCATTGCCTGCTCCTGCATCTATGAAGTTTCTTCCCTCACCTCCGGTGATGGTGTCATTACCTACTCCAGCTGAAATATAATCATTGCCAGCCCTTGAATTTATAACATCATCACCACTTCCTGTATGGATAACATCTCTCTCAGCACTTCCTATTACAACATCATTAACAAAATCTGCATTCACATTCCCCTGATCATCGTGTGTTTCTACTATTTGGTCTGCAAACTTGATGTTTTCAACATCATCATAGATATATTGATTCTCTCGGGTATCTATATTCTCTATCATAAATCTTCCATTTGCATCTTCATGATTCACTGTATAATCATCTCTGTTACCCTTAAATACTACAGTGTCATCTCCTTCACCACCTCGTACAATTTCATAATTCGCTCGGCCATCTCCTTCTGTAATATTTACAGTATCATTGCCTGCTCCTGCATCAATGAAGTTTCTTCCCTCACCTCCGGTGATGGTGTCATTGCCTACCGTACCAACAAGATTATCATTTCCGCTTGTTCCTACTATTTGTTCATTACTACCTGTAACATCCACAGTAACATTAGCAGTAGCCTCACCACCTTTACCATCAGAAACTGTATAATCAAATGTTACATCTTTATGTTCACCATCATTCATCTCTTGTAAATGTTCATCTGGTATAAAGTTTATTTTTCCATCAGCTGTCAATGTTGCAGTTCCTAAAGTATTTCCACTTTCATCTGTGATACTCACGGCTTGTCCATCGCTTACATCTTGCCCATCTATCTTAATGATTGCCAGTTTATCACCATCTGCATCTGTGTCATTGGCTAGGACATCTATTATTACTGGACTATCTTCATCTGTTGATATATTCGTACCACCAATTGTGGTATCTCCTGTAACCGCTAAATCAAA
>NZ_JALUKE010000003.1 GCF_027056685.1 Sulfurimonas sp. | reverse complement strand
TGTTTAATACTTTAGGTATAGGTTATAGCGGACTTAGTGCAGCACAGGTAGAAATTAATACCACTGGACACAATATTGCAAATGCTGAAACTGAGGGTTATACCCGTCAAAGAGTAATGACTTCTGCCGCAACTCCTATTTCAATGCGTCCAGGGCAGGTAGGCAATGGCGTTGAAGTGCAAGATATAAAAAGAGTTTTTGATAATTTTGTTTTTGATAGATATAATGCAGTTTCTGCTGATAAAGAAAATAGTGATACACAAAGGCAAACTTTAGAAACATTATCTACCTACTTTCCTGAAATTGATGGTGTTGGTGTAAAAGCTGATATGCAAAAGTATTATGATGCATGGCAAACTTTTGCAGATAATCCTGATAATGATTCTGTTAAAGTTGCCTTAGCAAAACAGAGTGAGACACTTGCTTCTCATATTAAAGAGACACAAAGTAAGGTATTAGATTTACAAAAACAGACAAATGAGCAAATAGCAGCTAATGTCAATCAGGTTAATGATTTGGCAAGGCAGTTGGCTGATGTCAATTTATCTATAAATAATGCTGAAAATGGCGGTGGAAATAGTGCTAATGATTTACGCGATAAACGCAATGTTTTAGAGCGAAGTCTTTCAAGATTAATTGGTGCAAATGTAAATCAGGGACAACTAGAAGCAAATATACAGGTAGATAGTAACTCTAATACAAGAACAGGAAGCTATACTTTAAGTGTAAATGGTTTTAATATTGTCGACGGAAATACATTCCATCCTCTGCATTTAGAGAATAAATCAAATAAATTTGGATTTTATGACATCTCTTATGAAAGACAAGATGGAACTTTAATACCTATGAACGAAGAGATAAAGGGTGGTAAAATAGGTGCGTTACTGAATTTGCGTGGTGCTGCTCTTGATACAACAAGTGGTATGCCTGTTGATGGTACTCTTCAAAAAACGGTATCGGATTTGGATGCTTTTGCTAAAGGCTTGATTGAAGGGACAAATAATTTATATGCTCAAAGTGCATCAACAGCCAAAGAATCAAATAGTGTAGAATTAAGTGATTCTGCTCCACTAGTAAATTCAAAGTTATCTATTAAACAGGGCTCTTTTGATGTTGTAGTCTATGATATAGATGGTAATGAAGTGGCATCGAGAAAAATTAATATAGATTCGGCAACATCAATGTCTAATACCGATAATTCTATAAAGTCTCAAATTGAAGCAAACAAAGATGACAATGGTGATAATAATGCAACAAATGATATAGATGATTATATAAAATTTAATTATGCTTCTATAGGAAGTGGCAAAAATATTTTAGATTTGTCAGTAAATTCTGATGCTGCTTCAAAAGGATATACTTTTTCAATAAAAGATAACTACAGTGATGATTCATTTAATTCAGGAACAAATTTTGCAGGAGCTTTAGGCTTAGGTCGATATTTTGATGGTAATAATGCACGAGATATCCAACTAAATGATTCATTACACAACAATCCAACTTTGGTACATGCAGGATACTCCTCAAGTGGTGGTGATAATAATTTAGCATTAGATATGACACAGCAGCAGTTTGAAAAGTATGATTTTAATGTAGCTACAGAGACTTATAATACAACTCTCTATGGAATGTTTGATACTACGAGTACTTTTGTTGGTGTCTCAACAAACTCTGCAGTATCGAGAAATGATACAGTAACTGCACAATTTAATGCAACAGAAATGGAATATAACTCTGTTTCTAAAGTAAGCATAGATGAAGAGATGACAAATCTTATTAAATACCAAACCTCGTACGGTGCAGCAGCAAAAGTAATAACAACAGTTGATCAGATGATGCAGACTCTTTTGGGAATTAAACAGTAGGTCATGCCTATTTTTAGCATAGCTCTATTGCTATTTATTTTTATTTTCTCTTTTTTTGGCTCTTTGTTTTATACAGTCAGCCCCTATGCTTTAGATGCTCACTCCATACTTCTCTCTCCCTCATTTGCGCATCTTTTAGGAACAGATAGACTTGGACGGGATATTTTGGCATGTCTTATTGATGGCGGTCAGGTCTCATTAACCATTGGAGTTGGGAGTGCTTTTATTGCTTCTTTTGTAGGGTTTATTTATGGTTCATTAGCTGGTTATTTAAGAGGAGGTTTTGATAAGATTTTTGTTGTAAGTGTAGACCTTTTTCTAACTTTTCCAACTTTCTTTTTACTTTTGGCACTTGTAAGTTATGTAAATGCTTCTGTCTGGGTGCTTATAGTGATTATTTCCATAACAGGGTGGATGACTACAGCCCGCTTAATCCGTTCGGAGAGTTTTAAAATAACTTCGCAACCTTTTATAAAAATATTAAATATTGCAAAAGTCAATAAATTTAAAATCTTGATGAAATATTATGCACCAATACTCGCGCCCATCTATTTTGTAAGTTTTACATTTGGTGTCGGTGGTGCAATACTAGCAGAGTCTTCACTTAGTTTTTTAGGGCTTGGAATTGTCGCACCACAAATGAGCTGGGGAACAATTCTTAGTGGCGGTAAAGGTGTTGTTGATATTGCGTGGTGGGTAAGCTTTTTCCCTGGTCTTATGATATTTTTAGTAACTTTTTCACTTATAAACATTTCAAATTATTTGCAAACGCTTACAAATCAAAAAGAGTTACAAAATTAGGTATAATATGACATTAGGACTTTTTTGCTATGAGAGGGACAAATAATATGATTTTAATGATAGATAATTATGATAGTTTTACTTACAATATTGTGCAGTATTGTCGTGAGCTTGGTGCTGATTTAAAAATAATAAGAAATGATGAGATGAGTGTGCAGGAAATTGCAAATTTGCATCCTGAAAAAATTATTGTCTCACCTGGACCAGCTTCTCCTGATGAGGCTGGGATTACACTTGATGTGATTAGATATTTTAAGGATAAAGTTCCTATTTTAGGAATTTGTCTTGGACATCAAAGTATTGCACAGGTTTTTGGAGGGGATGTTATTCGTGCAAAAAATATGATGCATGGAAAAACCTCAATAATGAAGCAAACGCAGCAGTGCGCTCTGTTTAAAGATATTCCCCAAGAGTTTATTGCTACTCGTTATCACTCTCTTATAGTAGACAAAAACACTCTACCAGATATTATTAAACCTACTGCGTTTAGTAGCGATGATGATGAAATTATGGCTCTAAAAATCAAAGATAAAGAGATTTATGGTGTACAGTTTCATCCTGAATCTATAATGAGTGAATATGGTCACGAAATGATAGGAAACTTTTTAAAACTATGAGTTCAAGACTCATCTTTTTCTTACTTTTAGGATTAGATGCCTTTATTCTATTGCTTGAAACGGCTCATGTCTCTATTTCATACAATGAGGCACTTTTGTTGTATGGTAATAAATCTTTTTTACAAGAAATCATTAAATTTTTTATATGTATTTTTGGAGAAAATGATATAGGACTGCGTTTAGCAATGATACTATTTCATCTTGGAAGTGTGATATTACTTTATGATATATCAAAAAAATATCTTAAATCTTCGCGAAATAGACTATGGCTTGTTTTAATTTTTATTTTACTTCCTGGGGTAATTAGTGCTGCATTAGTAGTAAATCATGCAGGTTTACTTATTTTTGGACTTTTATTATATATCTATTTAAGTGATAAATTCAAAGAGATATACATTGCACCATTATTATTCGCCTTTGCCCTCCTTGACTCTGGTTTTTCTTATCTCTTTTTGGGATTAATGGTCTACCATTTCTTTGAAAAAAATAGATGGATGTTCCTTTATAATATACTACTGTATCTTGTGTCTATTAGTATTTACAATATTAAAATCTATGGTTCACCCAGTGGGCACTTTTTAGATATAATGGGTCTGTATAGTGCTATATTTACGCCTATTGTTTTCATCTATATTTTTTATGTACTTTATAAACGCTTTTTGACAAAGAAAATTGATAAAATATGGTATATATCTACAACAGCGCTACTAATTTCTTTGATTCTCTCTTTTAGACAAAGAGTAGATATTGAAGTATTCGCCCCCTATCTGATCATATCTCTGCCTTTAGCTGCTCAAAGTTTTGTTTCATCTTATCGCGTCAGGGTAAAAGAGTTTAGAAAAAAATATAAAATTATTTTTGTTATATCTTTAATATTCTTAGTGCTAAACGCAGTCATTGTGTTTTTTAATAAAGAACTTTATCGTGTTTTAGATAATCCAAAAAAACATTTTGCTTACGATATGCATGTGGCAAAAGAGTTGGCAACTTATTTAAAAGCACACAACATTGATTGTGTGAAAACAAATTATAAAATGCAACTAAGATTGAAGTTTTATGGTGTAAATGAGTGTGATAATATAGAGTTGAAAGAGCTCTCTTTAGGTAAAGAAAAAGATGCTAATGTAACTATTCGTTACAATAATATAGCAGTATATAAGGCTGATGTTACTAAAATAAACAATAGATAAATCAATTGAATATGAAATATAAACAAAAGATATTTATTAAAAAGTTTATGCTACAATGCTCCTCAAATATCAAAATAGGGAGTTTCTATGGCTCAAAAAGCGATACGTGAATACGACGGTAAAGCACTTTTTTCTAAACAATGGGAAAAATATTTTAGTGGATTCCATTATGGGTTCAAATCTGTTCTTGTAACAAGTGGAGCAGAACTTTTAGCAAAAGCTGAAGAACATGGCTTTGAATGGTTAAAACAAGAACCATTAGTTGCAAAACCAGATATGTTGTTTGGTAAGCGTGGTAAAAATGATTTGGTACTGTTTAAAACAAATAAGCCAGGTGATGTAACTTTAGCTGATGCAGCAAAATGGATTGATGAAAAGATTTCTCATCCGACAACACTTCTTTCAGGACAACATGGAACTTTGACGCACTTTATTGTTGAGCCATTTACTCCACACTCTCAAGAGCAAGAGTACTATATTTCTGCTACATGTGTTGGTGAAGATGATGTACTTTATATGTCTGCTGAAGGTGGGATGGAAGTTGAAGATGGTTGGGATGAAAAAGTTAATGAAGTAGTAATTCCTATTGATATGACTGATGCTGATATTGAGCATGAAATTAAAGCAAATATTCCTGCTGATATTCCTGCAGAAAATAGAGCGCAATTTGAAGCATTTGCATTCTCATTTTTTAGATTTTATAGAGATATGAACTTCGCATATTTAGAAATTAATCCAATTGTTATGCTTGAAGGCAATAACATGGCTATTCTTGATCTTGTTGCTCGTCTTGATGATACTGCAGGTTTTATGATGAAAGATGTATGGGGAGATATTGAGTATCCGACTGCGTTTGGTATGGAAGATCAATCTCCAGAAGAAAAAGCAATTGCTGAAGCTGATAGCAAATCAGGTGCTTCACTAAAACTTACTATTCTCAACCCAATGGGTAGAGTTTGGACTATGGTTGCTGGTGGTGGTGCTTCTGTTGTTTATGCAGATACTATTGCTGATTTTGCTGAAGCGAATGGTGGTTCAATAGCTGATCTTGCAAACTATGGTGAGTATTCAGGTGGACCAACTACTGGTGAGACTAAATTTTATGCAGATACTATTATTGATTTGATGACTCGTCATGAGGATCCAAAAGGTCAAGATAAAATTTTAATTATTGGTGGAGCTATTGCGAACTTTACAGATGTTGCAAAAACTTTTACAGGTATTATTCAATCATTTGAAGAAAATGCAGAAAAAATTAAAGCACATAATACTAAAATTTATGTTCGTCGCGGTGGACCAAACTATGAAAAAGGTTTGAAAGATATTAAAGAAGCTGCGGATAGACTTGGGCTTTACATTGAAGTGTACGGACCAGATACACATGTTACTGACATCGTTAGAATGGCATTAGAGAAGTAAGGGGCTAAAATGGAAAAATTATATACTAGAGATACACAAGCGATTTTTTGGAATAACAATAAAACTGCTATTCAAAGAATGTTAGATTATGATTATACAATTAAAAGAGATACTCCTTCTGTTGC
>NZ_JALUKE010000002.1 GCF_027056685.1 Sulfurimonas sp. | reverse complement strand
TAAAAGTGTAGAGAGAAGATGTAAAAGAGTAGATTTGCCGCTACCACTCATACCCATAATAGCTATAGACTCTTTTTCATATAAGTCAAGTGAAACATTTGAAAATAGTTTGTATTCAAAAGAGTGTGATAAATTTTGTGCAGATAATAGATTCATAAAGCAATTATATCAAATTTATAGAACATAAAATTTTAAAAGAGGTAGATTTTATTGTAATTTCTTATAATTTAAAAGTATTTTATGATAAAATAGTAAGATAAATACTTTCGGGTATATTTATAAAACAAAAGGGAGAGTTTTATGTTAAAGAAAACATTAGCAGGTTTAGTTTTAGGTGCAAGTTTAGTTTCAAGCTTAAACGCAGAGACATTAAAGCATGATATGAATGTCTTGGCAACAAGTTTGTCATCAGTGCAAAGAGCATTTTTATTAAATGATAGAGAAAAGTCTGTCAGATTATTAGCTGATTTGAAAAAAAATATTAAGCACACATTAGGCAGTAAAGAAAAAGTTATCAGTTTATTACCTGATAAATTGAAATATAAATCAAGAATTGCTGTAAATAGTGGAAGAATGATTAATCAATATATTGATCAAATTGATGAAATTTACGCAGATAAAAACTTGAAAAATATTGAAGCTCAAATGGAATCACAAGATGCACTTGTTCAAATTCAAGAACAATGTTACAAATGTCACAACTTAGTTCGTGACTGGGATAAAAGATAATCCCACTTCATAAATGAAATGAGTTAAGCCAAAGGCTTAGCTCATTTGCGCTGCAACTTCCGCTGCAAAATCGTCTTCTTTTTTCTCGATTCCTTCACCAACTTCAAGGCGAATAAAATCAACTATTTCAGCAGTTCCACCAAGTTTTTTGGCAGCCGCTTCAACAGCCTCAGCTACTGTTTTTTTCTCATCAAGAACATAACTTTGATCTAAAAGAGCTTGCTCTTTGTCGAGTGTAGTATTGTCATCAATAAAACGCGCTAATTGACCGGGAATAATTTTGTCCCAGATTTTTTCAGGTTTGTTTTGTTCTTTCAATACTGCTCTAATGTTCTCTTCTGCTTTTTTCATTACATCTTCAGTAAGTTGCATCATAGATACATAAAGAGGAACATTTTTAAGAGGTTTTTTCAAACGCGCAAGTTCTTCATTCTCTTTTTTGATAGCTTCAATTCTACCTTTTGTTTCACTCTCTACATACTCAGCATCAAAATCTTTGTATGAAAGTGTTGTAGGTTTCATAGCAGATGCGTGCATTGCAACTTGTTTAAGCGTATCTCTTAAACCTTCAGCAGTTTTAGCACTATCACATTTTGCTTTTACAATAACTGCGATACGCCCATTTGAGTGGATGTAAGCATTCATAGCAACCGTATCATCTTCAGCTTCTAAAGTACCAAAACGACGAAGTTCGATTTTTTCACCAATTTTTGCAACTGTTTCAGTGAAATAAGAACCAAACTCACTTCCCATAACTTCTGCAACATCACTTGGATTAGTGTTAAAAATCTCTTCAGTAGTTTTAAGTACTAGGTTTTGGAAACCTTCATTTTTGGAAACGAAATCAGTTTCAGAGTTAATCTCTGTAACTGTAGCTTTAGAGAAATCATCAGCAATTTTAAGACCTACAAGACCTTCTGCTGCAACTCTATCTGCTTTTTTCGCTGCTTTAGCAATACCACGCTCTTTTAAAAGCTCAGCTGCTTTTTCCATATCGCCATCAGCTTCAACAAGAACTTTTTTACAATCCATCATTGGTGCGTCAGTTGCACTACGCAACTCTTTTACCATTGCTGCTGTTACTGCTGCCATAATTACGCTTCCTCTGTAGCTTTTGGAGCTACTGTTTCTTCAGCTGGAGCTTCTTCTGTTGAAGTCTCTTCTGCTTGTTCTTCTTCTGCTGGTGCATCACGAAGTGCTTTACCTTCATTAATAGCAGCTGTCATTTCACGACAGAAAAGTTGAATAGAACGGATAGCATCATCATTCCCTGGAATTGGGTAGTCGATTAAGTCTGGATCACAGTTAGTATCTAGTGGCGCAACAATAGGAATGTTAAGACATCTTGCTTCTAAAACTGCAATGTGTTCTTTTACTGCATCAACAACAAAAAGCATATCTGGAAGTTTTTTCATATTACGGATACCACCGAAATATTGCTCAAGTTTTGCTTTTTGACGAGAAAGCATTAAAGCTTCTTTTTTTGTTAAAAGATCAATTTGACCATTTTCTTGCATCTCAGTGATAACATCAAGTTTACGAATAGATTTTTGAATAGTTGGGAAGTTAGTAAGCATACCACCTAACCATCTGTTATCTACATACGGCATATTACAAGCGATTGCAGCTTCACGAACTGAGTTACGAGCTTGTTTTTTAGTTCCTACAAATAAAATTGTTTTCCCTTCAGCTGCAGCATCCATAACAACAGTGTAAGTGCTACGGAAATAGCGAAGAGTTTTTTGTAAATCAATAATATAGATATTTTTACGAACACCAAAAATATATTTTTTCATTTTCGGGTTCCAACGACGAGTTTGATGTCCGAAGTGTACACCACATTCTAAGAGGTCTTTCATAGTTACCATAGGGTATCCTTAAATTGCACTATTTTATGCAAAGAAATTTTGTTAGTTGGCTTCGAGAGTGTCGAACAATAACCGTTAAAAAACGGGTTGCACTAACTTTTTGACACAATCTGTTAATATTTTCTTTTTTACATAAGTTTTAAAGAAAAATCCACAAATTATACTAAAATATTCTTTAATTATAGCTTTTTAGACAAAAGTAAAAAACTACAGATATAATTTAAAATTATATTTATACAACTTAATGTATAGTATCACAAGAATTTAATAAAAGGGACACAATGAATAAGCCTCTCCTCCTTTCTTTAGCAACTGTAGCACTACTAGGTAGTAATCTAAACGCAGAGACAATGTACACAAAATTTCAAGCTATGGAGCTTGATATGAAAAAGTTACAACATGAAATAAGTGCCTTAAAAGCAGAACAAAAACAACTCAAAGCAGAGGCACTCAAAGCTCAAGAAGAGGCTAAAGAGGCCAGGAAAGCGAAAGAATCCGATGCAGAGGATGAAGATGAAGGAAGCGTAGATGAAAGGCTTAGCGATCTTGAAGAGTCCCTTACAAATCTCAATAAAGCAACAAATGGCTCTCATCTAAAATTTAATGTCGATTATAGATTTGCAATTGAAAATATGCAATACAAAATGGCAGATGGCTCAAATGTAAATAATGATGCCTTTATGACAAACAGACTCTGGTTAAATATGAATTGGGCAGCTACAAAACACCTTAGTTTTACAGGACAACTTGCGTATAACAAAGCCTTTGGTGCAAGAAGCGGAGCGAACAATGGTGCTTATGAAACTTTTGACTGGATAGCAAATGAGAATGCATATGATGATACTCTGCGTGTACGCTCTGCATATTTTTTATATAAAAATGACACTTTTATAACAACCGATATTCCTTGGACATTCAGTATCGGTCGTCGTCCATCTACAAATGGACACCTTGTAAATCTTAGAGATGATGACCATGCCTCATCACCAATGGGACATACTATTAATGTAGAGTTTGATGGACTAAGCTCAAAATTTGTACTCGAAAATGTAACAGGTGTAGAGGGAATGTATGTGAAGTTTTGTGCAGGACGAGGTCTTAGCAATGCAAAACCAAGAATAAGTTCTACTCCATACGCATCAAACAAAGATACTACGCCCAATATTGACCTCGCAGGACTTATTTTCGTTCCATATGATAATGGGCAGTACTCACTCAACACGCAATACTACTATGCAAACAATCTAATTGATGTTAAAAATCCTCTAGATCCTACACAAGGCTTTAAAACAGTTGGTGGTCTGCATTCGCTTACTGCAAATATTGTTGCAAATGGCATTGGAGACGAAATTAGTGATTTTTTAGACGACACAATTTTCTTTGTAAGTGGTGCTATGAGTATTACTAATCCCGACAAGAACGGCGGTGGGATGCTTGGACGAACAGAAGCAAAAACTGGATACTCTGTTTGGACAGGCGTACAGATTCCATCACTTATAAGCGAAGAGGGACGCTGGGGTCTTGAGTACAACCACGGAAGTAAATTTTGGAGGAGTATGACCTATGGTGAAGATACAAATATAGGTTCTAAACTCGCAGCGCGTGGTGATGCTTATGAGGCTTATTTTACTGAACCAATCATTGAAGATGCACTCTCAATACAAGTTCGTTATACCTATATTGACTATGCATATTCAGGAAGTAATGGATTTTTTGGAGACACAACAGGAACACCACTCTCAATGGAGCAAGCCATTGCAAATGGGCTTGGAGACAGCGTAGTCGATACGGCTCAAGATATTCGTTTTTATATTAGATATAGATACTAAAAAGAGATTTTCTCTTTTTAGCTTACGCGTTTTGTAACTCTTCTAGCTTCTCTTTTACAGCTTCTACATGTCCTTTTACTCGTACTTTTTCCCATTTTGCACGAACAAGTCCTTCAGGATCAATAATAAAAGTTGAACGGACAATGCCCATATACTCTTTGCCATAGTTTTTCTTCAACTGCCATACACCGTAACTCTGCATCATATCAGTACTTTCATCACTTAATAGTGTAATGCCAAGATCTTTCTTTTCTATAAAGTTTCTATGTTTTTTCGTGCTGTCTGCACTCACACCTAGAATCACTGCGTTTAGAGAAGAAAAATCAGGTGCAGCCTCTGTAAACTCACATGCCTCAGTTGTACAACCCGGAGTATTGTCACGAGGATAAAAGTATAAAACTATCCATTTTCCTTTTAAATCTCTTAAACACATCTCAACATCATCTTGATTTGGCAGACAAAACTCTGGAGCTTTTTGACCTATTTCTAACATATTTTTTCCTTTTGGTAACTTTTTTAATAGACGAATAATAGCAGATAAACCCAAATACCGCTAAAAGAGGTAAAAACAATGCCTAAAAATGTTTTGAATGCCAAAAGTTTATGTGCATTAGATTTTCTGCCAGGAATAAGACCTTTTGAAAATTGGTAATTCGCCTTTGCAACTGTTACACCCCAGTACAAAAGTGTAATAGTTGCTATGATAATATGTACTATCAACACAACTGAAGCATAACTATGAGAGACTTTACTTCCCTGCATAAAGGCATCAAAACCCCCACCAACACGCACACCATATTCAAAATAACCAACAACTATGACAGAAACCACAAAGATGAGATTTTGTAAAAAGCCATGTATCTTATAGAATTTTTTCTTTGCAAATATAATTGCACTATAGACAAGTAGTGGCAAAATTACAACTATTAAAGTAACGAAATCCATAAAAAATGGAGCCCTCGTACCTAAAAACCCTGGTGCAAACATATAGTCCATAAACTACGCCTTTCTCTTTTGATAACGATAGTATACAGCGACTAAAATTACAAGCAGCACAACTACGACAATAGTGATTTCTTTTAAGTATTGATGAATAAGCGCTTCATTTGTTCCTATAAAATAGCCCAAAAGCGTAAGCACTAATGCCCAAATTCCTGCACCTAAAGTAGTGTAGAGCGAAAATTGCACCAAATCCATCTTCGCAATTCCAGCAGGGATGGAGATAAGCTGACGAATACCAGGAATTAAACGCCCAGTAAAAGTAGAGATATGCCCATGCTTCTCAAAATAATTTTCCATCTTTATGAGCGTCTCTTCTTTAATGAAAAAATACTTTCCAAATTTAATAAGAAACTTACGCCCAAGTGTCAGTGCCAAATAGTAATTTATAAATGCACCAATAAGACTACCCACCAAGGCACTCCCCATAATGGCTAAAATACTCATACTTCCCTGCGAAGCCAAATACCCAGCAGGCACCAAAACAAGTTCACTAGGAAATGGAATAAAACTAGATTCAATAGCCATCATAATCACTATTCCAACATACCCCCAATCAAATATTAAATTTACTAAATCCTGCGCTAATTCATGAAGCATCCTTATTTCCTTTTAATCATTTATTTTCTCTTGCACATCTTGTATCATAGCAGCAGCCACATCTTTTGTACTATATTTCAAAAGTTTTTCGCTCTTTTCTCTAAGTTTAGGCTCTTTTATGATTTGCATCAAAACTCCTTTCAAATCTTCATTCTCTCTTGCACACCAACCCAAATTATGTTCTACTATAAACTGAGCATTGTGGTACTGATGATCACCCGCTGCGTATGGATAGGGAATAAACAGTGCGGGGCATCCATTTGCTGTAAGTTCCCAAAGAGTAGAAGCTCCTGCGCGTGAGACGGCTAAATCTGCACTCTCTATAAGTATTGGTAACTCTTTTGTAAAGGCATAGAGTGAGGCATCTACGCCCATTGCTTTATATGCTTTTTTTACTCTCTCATAATCAAACTCTCCCGCTTGATGTACGATATTTATGCCCATATCTTGCAACTCTTTTGCCACCCTCAAAGCTAATTCATTAATAGCTCTTGCACCATGACTGCCACCTAAAAATATTATGCTTTTAAGTTCGTCTCGTACTCTTGCATTTTTATAAAAGACTTCTTTTACAGGATAGCCTTTGATGGGAGAATTTGCATCATAGGCTGATACAAAACTTTTTGCGTACCTCTTTAGAAGCCCATTAAGTCTTCCCTGCACTGCGTTTTGTTCATGAATAAAAAGTGGCACTCCATTAAAAATAGAAGCAAACGCAGCAGGTGCAGCAGAAAAACCACCTACACTATATACCGCATCTATTTTTTGCTCTTTTAGTATTTTTTTTGCTTGTAAAAAAGCTCGAAACACTTTAAAAAGGGCTTTTATTTTTCCTAAACCTTTTTGATTTACAACCCCTGTTGTCTCTAAAAAATAGACATGAGAAAAGAGACTGTTTTTAGCAAAATACTTTCTATCTTGTCCGCTTGTTGAACCTATAAAGATGACCTCATGCCCATCTGCAACAGCCGCCTCTGCCAAAGCTTCGGCTATCATCAGATGTCCACCTGTTCCACCACCTGTTATGCAGATTTTCATAACTTTTTATCCTTATCCATTTTTGCTTTTTTTGATGCCATTAAAACCATACCAACGCCAAACGCAGCACCTAACATTGCCGAGCCGCCATAGCTTAAAAAAGGTACAGAGATACCTTTAATTGGGGTTATTCCACTAATTCCATAGGCATTTACTAAAAATTCAAACGATAAAACAAGACCAATACCCATACTAAAAAGATAAATACTCATATCTTCTGAACGGTTTGCAATCTTAAAAATTCTCTGTATCATCCAAAGAAATATGAATACAACAAACAAAAGCCCAATAAAACCAAACTCTTCAGAGAGCCCTGCTAAAACAAAATCGGTATGTACTTCACTTAAAAAACCGAGCTTAAATGTCCCATCACCCAATCCTGTTCCAAAAAGACCGCCGTTATGAATTGCGTTTAATGAGTTTCCTATTTGGTAAGGTTCCACCTCAACGGGTACACGCAGTTTGTCTGCAATGCTATCTGGTAAAAGTCCCAAAACCGAGTTTTGAGCAAGTGCCCACCATGATTTTATACGCAAAATACGATGATGTGCTGTCAATATAAAAATGACAATAGCTGTAAAAATTCCACCTAAAATAGTAAAGAAAAAACGAAAGCTACTCCCTGCAAACATCAACATAAAAAGAAGTGTAGCACCCAAAACAACGACCTGCCCAATATCTTTTTGTAAAAAAGCAATAATAAACATTGCCATAACAAATATTACAGCATAAGGGAGAAATCTTTTAAACTCATTTTTAAGTCCCATACCGTCATGATGCCCAAGTTTTCTGGAGAAACTCCATGCCAAAAAGTAAACAAAACCAACCTTGAAAAACTCAACGGGGGCTAAAGAGAATCCTGCAACTTTTATCCATCTTTTTGCACCACCAACAGCAGAAACAACACTCTCTGGTAAAAAAGGCATAGCAATCATTAAAATAAGTGAAACAGCAAAAAGTGTCAAACCAATTGGCTTCAGCCATTTGTCTGGATCTAACTGAGAGAGTCCAAAAATAATGCTAATACCAAGCAGACCAAAAATGGATTGGCGAATAACAAAGTGAAATTGACTTACATCAAAAAGCAGTGTTGTATATGGAGTAAGTGTATAAGAGAGAATAATTCCTATACCTATTAAAATACTCACTAAAGTAAAAAGTTTTCTATCTGCACTATACACTAGGGCTACTTTATCTTATTTATTTTAAGTACAAATTCAACTTCAGGCTGGGCAAGATGAAGCTCTTTTGAAATTATTTCAATATCAACACCCTGCTTATACAAAGAGATGATTTTTTCATCATCGTTTGCATGCAAAGAAGAGGGAATAGAAATCTGTCTGACACCACTTTCAAGTTGTGACATTCGAGCATCTATTTCAAGTTCAATAGATTCAATGTTGTTTTGCATCTGTTTGAGTGCAAGTGCTAAAGGTTGCTGCATATCATAAACACTTCTCTCTATCTCTTGGTATATCTCATCATCATTCATGCGCTGCGAATTTTTTTGAATACTCTGCTGCGTTTGCTCTAGCTTTTTTTTGAGATAATATATTTCACGATTTGCATCTTCAACAACAGAAGCAACAGAACGGATGTTCTTTGTATATTTTGCATCTTTAGTAAAAACATAATAAAGAAGATACAAAATGATTAGTGCCATAAGAATGACAATATATTCAAGACTAAACGAAAGATTCAAGTTTGCTATATTCACGATTTTTTCTCTCGCATTTCTCGTATAAGCACACGCTCACGAGCTGTCATATATGCCGCCCACTCTTTTTCATCTCTCTCATGCATTTTTACAATCTCTACAAGAGAAGGTGAAAGTGCTTTGAAAAAAACACCAATATCACGCCTAGGATGCACAGGCATATCTAAACGACCATAGTAAAGCACACCCTCTTCTAAAAGAGCATCTTTTAGTTCAAAATGTTCAAAGCCTATCGCCCCTATTTCAGCTTCACAAGTCAAAGAGACTCTTTTAGGCTCTTCATTTTTTAAAAACATCTCTAGTGCATCTATTTTTCTATGTAATTCCACCATTAAATTCAATAGTATAGGGTCACTCTCTGCTGTTTCGCCTCTTGCTTTTGCAAGTTTTAGCCACTGGCTAATGGGGTCATCATCACTTTCACTAAGTTGTTGGTACTCTCGCTCATAAAGTGCTTTATCTAAATCAGCTTGAGAAAATTGTATGCTTATTGGTGCAGGGACTAAACGAGGTCTGTTCATGAAAGCATTCTATCTATAACAATTAAAATGAAAAAAGCGATGCCCAAATAACCATTGACGGTAAAAAATGCTCTATCAATTTTAGTAAAATCACGACGAACCAAAGTCTGTTCATAGTAAAGTACAAATCCACTTCCAATGGCTGCTACAAATGCGAAAAATCCAAGACCAGCTGACCAAACAAACAAAATCCAAAAAAGCACTGCAAGAGAGTGAAAAAGAGCAGAGATGAAGAGTGTCGCCTCTGCTCCATACTTTGAAGGAATAGAGTGAAGATTTTTCTCTTTATCAAAGTCAATATCTTGTAAAGAGTAGAGCAGATCAAACCCAGCAACCCAAAAAATCACACCAAGAGAGAGTAGAACCGACCATAAAGGTATAGTAGCAGTGACAGCAACCACACCTGCAATAGGGGCAAGTCCTAAAGAGATACCCAAAATAACATGTGCCAAAGAGGAAAATCTTTTAAAGTAAGAGTAAGAGCCTAAAACTGCCAAAATAGGAATGCTTAGGGCAAAGGCAAGTGTATTTATCATATATGCAACGGTGACAAATATCGCTGCGTTTACAACAATAAAAATCAAAATACTCATAGCATCCAAACGCCCATCAACATTAGGACGAGAGGCAGTTCGAGGATTTTGTGCATCGATGTCTCTATCAGCGTAACGGTTCACACCCATTGCAAAGTTTCTTGCACTCAGCGCTGCTAAAACACCCATCAAAAGCAACCAATAGCCAAACCATCCATCTGCTGCAACAACCATAGCAATAAAAATAAAAGGCAGTGAAAATATAGAGTGTTCAAACATCACAAGCTCATTAAAATCTTTTGCTTTTTTCAGTACTCTTTGCAAATAATTCCCTTTGTAAATTAATAAGAGCTATTCTAGCTAAAAGTGATTTAAAGTTGGATGATATTAGCCCAGTACCTGCTCAATCATTTTAATATGTTTCGTGACTGCGTTTAACTCTTCACTATAATCCAATACTTTTTTTTCTAAAGCATTATGTTCTATCTCTTTCATTAGATCATAAATATTGTCAATATAGAGCGCACCGGCAGCACCTTTTAACTTATGTGCTTTTTCATACACTTTTTGCACATCTTTAAGCTCAATAGCCTCTTGCAACTCTGGCAATATCTCATGAACACTTGATAAAAAAGTTTTTAAAAGATTCAATGACACCTCTTCACTAAGCCCTACTTTTGTCCTTAATCTGTTCACTATCTCTTCTATATAGATTCTGTTCATTTGATTCTGCGATTTTGAGTACTTATGCAAAATCTCTTCAAGTTTGTCTATTTCTATAGGTTTGCTTAAATACCCATCCATCCCACACTCTAAAAATCTTTTTTTATCTCCCTCAAGTGTATTTGCGGTTAGTGCAATTATAGGTATATTAAGATGTAATTTTTTTCGTATATATTTTGTCGCTTCAATGCCATTTTTTATCGGCATATTTATATCCATCAAAATCAAATCATAAGATTTTTTTTCTACCTTGTGTATCGCATCATCTCCATCAACAGCAAAAGTAAGTGAAATATTTTCATATTTTTCAAAAATTGAGTCAATTAACATTCTGTTGACATCATAATCTTCCGCGACAAGTACATTTAAGTATAATTTGTCATAATTATTTGCTTTATCACAAATAGAGGTATTTGTATCTTTCTCTAAAGAAGCACTACTTTTATGGCACTTTTGAAAAACAATATCAAAGTAAAATTCACTCCCTTCCTCCTCTTGTGAATGCACCTTAAGTTCACTTCCAAAAACCTTAAGTAAATCAGAGCTTATACTAAGACCCAGCCCTGTTCCTCCAAACTTTCTGGTAGTTGAAACATCTGCCTGTGTAAATGGCTTAAAAATCTCTTTAATTTTTGACTCTGCTATACCTACACCACTGTCTTTTATACTAAATCGTATATTTTGTTGCTCTTTTTCATCATTTTTTAACATTATTTTAAAACTGACAGCTCCAAAATTTGGTGTAAATTTTATGGCATTAGAGAGTAAATTTGTAATAATTTGGCGCAGACGAACAGAATCACTCACTATACAGTTTGCAATCCTTGTATCTATATCAAATAGATATGTCAAAGATTTTTCATCCGCAGAGAGTTGTAAAAGTTCAAATGTAGTTCTAAATTCATCATAGGGATCTATAGATAGTTTTTCAAGTACAATTTTTTTATGTGTTATTTTTGAAGAATCTAAAATATCATTCACAATATCAAGTAAAACTTTTGTGGAACTTCCGATTACTTTTACATATTTTTGCTGCGTTTTATTTAGCTCTGTTTTTTCCAAAAGTTCACTAAAACCAATAATTCCGTTCATAGGCGTTCGTATTTCATGGCTCATATTTGCCAAGAACATAGACTGCGCCGCTTCTGCTTCTTGCGCTTTTTGTTTACTCTTTACCAAATCCGTAACATCTTCACTAATGACCATATATTCTAAAATATTATGCTTTTCATCGTGAATAGGTATTATTGAGGTATTTAGATAAAAAACAGTGCCATCTTTTGCAGTTTGTGTTAGCTGTCCACTCCATATTCTTCCTTTTCTAATTTCCTCTAAAGGTGCATCAAAATCTTCTTCTGAGCTTTCATTACTTTTTAATATAGTGTAATTTTTTCCTATCAATTCTCTACACATATAGCCACTAATCTCTTCAAACTGTCCATTGACATATTTAATGCTTCCCGTAACATCCACTCGTGCAATAATTACAACGCTCTCTAAAGCTTTTAAAAACTCATCGAGTTTAAATTTTGATGCTTTAAAACTTTTTTCTTGTTCACGAAGTTCTTCTGTCACATAATCAATAAAATGAAAGAGTACATTATCTGTTTTAGAGTTATCATAAAATTTACGATTTTCTGAGATAGAGTGCTCTAAAAGTTGCGTGTTTTTCTCTCGCAAAAAAATTAGCGTCGTAGCAATGTTTAAAAACTTAGGCTTCTCTTGAGAATAAAAGAACTCTCCATATGTGAAAAAACCACTCGCTGGTGCCTTTTTCTCAATAATTCGAAAAGTTTTCTCTAACTCTTTACCCAGAAACTGTTTTCTAGCAACACAGGAGTAGATAAAACAAGCCTGTAGAGCATCTTCATCTTCTATCTTCCTTTTTGGATTGTACTTGTTTACAAGATTACGGCTTCCAATTCCAAAACGAACCTCTTGCCCCTCATCAATATTTCCGCCATACAAAATACTTCCATCATCATTCAAGTTTAACATTGAACGGGCAATGAGCATACCATTATCTTCATAGAGTAGAGGAAATTCTATGGTTGAAGCAGGCATATTTTCAACTGCGAAATCTCCAAGTACTTCTGTATATACATCTTTTATAGGTCGGTTATTTATCTCATAAACTCTTGAACCATCTGCTTTTGTAATCAAAAATGTAGGACCAACTGCACGCCAACCAAGATTATAATCTTCAAAAACTTCCAACTCTTCACCCTCAAGTGCTACACATACAGCACCACCAGAAAAGATTTTATTTTTAAAAATAGTATATGTTTTTTTAAAATGGAGTAAATCACCTGCCATACCACCAGCAATGACAGCCTTTTGAAAATTATGACTCTCCAGTCCTTGAAGATACTCATCTCCGTTGTGATTTAATCCATCTAAAAAAGTAATGACACATTTTGTATTTTTATTAAAAAGATTTTTTGAAAGTGATTTTCCCAAAGCATAAGAATCATCTACTACTGCATAATAAGCATGCAACTGCGTTTTTTCAAAAATAGAAATACTTATAACTGTTTTTTGTTCATAAATTGTACCATGAACGATTTCACCTGCTGTTGAAGCACCTATAATCAAAGCATTTGGAAGCTCTTTGGTAATTTGTGAGACTGTATTTTCAAGCACTTCTTTTGATTGTGAACTAAATAGTTGTATTAAAACAGCTGTTTGATCTGTAGTGATTTTAGACTCTTGCAAAAAATTATGAAAATTTTCAACATTGTCGTAGAGATAATTATATTGCTTCATAAACAAATTATATTCAAACTGTGCTTAATTATTATTGTCTGGAACTTAATATCTATCAAACAAATTTTTTAGTAGAATATTTATAAAATTTGCCAAGGCATTAAAAAGAATGAAATTACTAATTTTAATAACAATAGCACTACTCTTTTCTGCATGTAATATTGGAGAAACGCAACAAGAGTTAGAAGCAAAACTAGCACAATCAAAAGCAATAGAACTCAAAAAAATAGATACTAAAAAAGAGCTTGAAAAAGAAAAAATCATAGTGCAAGGAAAAAAGGATAAAACACTTTTAGAGATGAAAATGATGCAGATGCAACATGATAACAATACAGAAATAGAGCGATACATTTTAATTATGGCATTTTTTCTACTTATCATTATAAGTTTTTTTATTTACTATTTTTTTAAAAAGCGGCATGAGGATAAACTGCGTTCTTATCAAGACAATTTAGACAAATACTTTCACCAGCAAGAGAATATGACAAAAATGCGTATTGCTGAAAAAATCATAGATACCGTTGCTAGTGGAAAGTTAGATAAATCACAAGAGAATGAACTTATAAAAGCTCTTAGTGGCAACATTGCAGCAACGCAGAAGCCAAAACTCCTTAATGATACCGCAGAAGATGCTGAGATTCTCTAATGCTTCTTAACCTGCTACTTCTTTTTCATCTCTTTGGATTTATTTTAGCTCTTGATGCTTTAATGACTGCAAGAACTTCACAAGGTGCTACCGCATGGGTAATTTCTCTCATCACCCTCCCCTATGTTGCCATTCCCCTCTACTGGTTTTTTGGAAGAAGTAAATTTGAGGGCTATACATCTGCGCGTAAAGAGGCAGAAGAAGTGGTCGCAAACAAACTCAAAGACACACTTACTCAAGTGCAAAAGTATGTACCGCAAGATGCCTCTTTAGGATTTTTTGAAAAGAGTCTCCAACATCTTGTAAAAATGCCCTATCTCCAAGCCAATGAACTTGAACTGCTCATTGATGGAGAAAATACCTTTGCAAGTATTTTAGAGGGAATTGCCGAAGCAAAAGAGTATGTACTTTTAGAGTTTTATATTGTCCGTGATGATACGCTTGGAAGAAAAGTACAGCAAAGCCTCATTAAAAAAGCGCAAGAGGGCATAAAAATCTACTTCATATATGATGAGATTGGAAGCCACCAACTCCCCGAGAGTTATCTCAACACAATGCGAGAAGCAAAGATTGAGGTGTACAATTTTCATACGCAAAAGGGTATTAAAAACAGATTTCAAATCAACTTTAGAAATCACCGTAAAATAGTCATAGTCGATGGCATAACAAGCTGGCTTGGCGGGCTTAATATTGGTGATGAGTATCTCTCTCAAAAGAAAAAATTTGGACATTGGAGAGATACCCACTTAAAACTCACTGGTCCCTCCACCATCGCCGTTCAAAAAACATTTATAGAAGATTGGTTTTGGGCAACTGAAAAACATATTGAAAACCTACGATGGACGCCACTACTCTCACAAAAAGAGAATAAAAAAGTCCTCATTGTGCCATCTTCTCCCTCTGATATTGTCGAGACTGCTTCACTTATGTACCTCCAAGCCATCAATGCTGCAACAGAGCGTATCTGGATTTCGAGTCCCTATTTTATTCCCGACAGAGCTATCATTAAAGCACTACAACTTGCAGGACTTCGAGGGGTGGATGTTCGCATTTTAATTCCTGCAAAAGCAGACCATATTTTAGTCTATCTTGCTGCGTTTACCTATTTTGAAAACATTGCTGTTACAGGTGTGAAATTTTTTCGCTACAACAATGGCTTTTTACACCAAAAAGTAATGTTAATTGATTCTCTTCATGCAACTGTAGGTACAGCGAATATGGACAATCGCTCTTTTAGACTCAATTTTGAAATTTCAGCACTTATCTCAGATAAAGCATTTGCACAAGAGATAAAAATGATGTTTGAAGAAGATTTTCAAAATTCCTATGCGCTTGATATTGCACAAATAAGTCATGAACCTTTTCTTTTTAAACTAGCAACACGCTTGGCAAGACTTACTTCTCCGGTACTGTAAATATGTTTATTCCAACAGAGTCAGCAAAAAATCTACAGCATCAAAAAAGTTCTTTGGCTTGTAAATTTTCTTTGCTTGTATGGAATATTCATAAAGAGAACCAAACAGCTGCGTTTCAAAAAAGTTTTTCTACCCTTATGCAGAGTTATCCGAGCGATATTCTTCTACTCCAAGAGGTCAAATACCCAAAAAAGAGTAGCTTCTTTTTTCAAGAGTACTCCTTTACTCTTGCTGCGAATATTCAAACAAAAGAGAATCTGTTTGGCGTTGTAACAGCCACAAAATCTCTGTTTCACGACAGTATAAGCGCACTCTCCACAAAAAAAGAGCTTGGGTTTAGCACACACAAAAGTTTTCTTATATCTAAACATCAACTCTGTGACAAAAGAACACTTTACCTTGTAAATATCCATGCTATTAACTTTGTATCTTTAAAAACCTTTGCAGATGAACTCTGTAAAATCAAAGAGCTGCTCTTACATATTCAAGAGCCTCTTATTGTCGCAGGAGATTTTAATAACTGGAACAAAAAGCGTCTTAACTTACTCAATGATTTTCAAAAGGAGTTAGGTTTGTGTGAACTTGAATTGAAACAAAGACAGCATGTAAAAAAGATATTTTCACAAGAGCTTGACCATATTTACTACAGAGGTCTCACCCCGCTAAACGCAGCGGCAATAGAGACAAAAAACATCTCCGACCACAATCCACTCTATGCACTTTTTGAGCTCCAATCTTAAAATGCTATAATTCATTTATGAAACAACTTGCTATCATTGGACCCACCGCATCAGGAAAGAGTGACCTTGCCATTGCCGTCGCACAAAAAACTGATGCCTACATTCTCTCCATAGACTCACTCAGCATCTACAAAGAGATAGACATCGTCGCGGCAAAACCATCAAAGAGTGAGTTAAACGCAGTAAAACATTTTGGCATTGATGAGCTCTACCCTAACGAATACTTTAGTGTTGATATTTTTATAGATTTATACAAAAAGACAGTAGCAGCATGCCAAAAAGATGATAAGAACCTCATCATCGTTGGTGGCACCTCCTTTTATCTCAAATCTCTGCTTGATGGACTCTCACCACTTCCAGAAATCACAAGCCAAACGCAGCGAATTGTAGAACAAAAGCTTCAAAATTTAGAAGAGTGTTATGCCCATTTATCTGCACTTGATAGTAAGTATATGCAAAAAATAGCACCTAATGACCGCTACCGCATTGAAAAAGCGCTGCTTATTTATGAAGCCTCCAAGCTCACTCCCTCAAAGTGGTTTCAAGCACATCCACCACAGCCAGTCATAGCAAATCTGCCTGTTTTTAACATCGATGTAGAACGTGAAGTGCTGCGACAAAGAATAACACTGCGTACACAAAAGATGTATGAGATGGGGTTAATAGATGAAGTCTGCTACCTTGAACAAAAATACACACGCGCACCTCATCCTATGGGTGCCATTGGCATTGTCGAGGTTTTAGAGTATCTTGATGCAAAAGTTAGCAAAGAGGAGATGCTTCAAAACATCACAACCCACACAGCCCAGCTCGCAAAACGCCAGCAGACCTTTAACCGTACACAGTTTGGAGAAATAACTTCTGCAAAACTTGAGGATTTGGAAGCTCTTATTTTAGAGAGTATCTAAGAAATATCTTTATACATAGCAGGTCGTCTGTCACGCAGCAGTCCCCAGTACTCTCTCTGTTTTGCATTCTCATCCAAGTCAAACGCAGCGTAGAGTATCTCCTCTTTATCTCGACTCGCTTCAGCCACTTTTGCACCTGTATAATCAGTAATAAATGAAGAGCCATAAAATGTTAGCTCACAGCTCTCACCCATCTCTTTGCCATAGCGGTTTGCCACAACGACCGGCACTGTATTCGTCGCAGCATGCCCCATCTGCACACGTTGCCAATGCTCTTTTGAATCAAGCCCGATCTCAGGCTCACTTCCTATAGCTGTCGGATAAAAAATAATCTCAGCACCTTTAAGTGTTAAAGCCCGTGCCGTCTCACAAAACCATTGATCCCAACAGATACCTACGCCAATTTTTCCAAAACTTGTATCATA
>NZ_JALUKE010000001.1 GCF_027056685.1 Sulfurimonas sp. | reverse complement strand
AATAATTTTCATGAAAAATATAGGATTTATATGAATCATATTTTAGAGTATAAACATTATAGATTTTTCCAATCTTCTTATGATATGGATGAAGGAGGAACCGTGTTGTCAGTAAATCATGATCCAGGAACACTTCCAACATATATTGGATATGCACTTTTAGCATTTGGACTGTTTTGGACACTTTTTTCAAGAAAACATAGATTTTCTCGTCTTTCAAAAAAAGCAAAAGATGCAGCAAAAGCGAAAGCTATTCCTGCATTGCTTGCTATGGGAGTTTTACTTAGTATAACTCCATCGGTGCATGCAGATAGTTTAGATCCGTCAATAAAAACGATTTTGTCTTTTCCTAAAGAGCATGCGAAAAAGTTTTCTAAATTAGTTGTGCAAGATACAAAAGGGCGAATGAAACCAATAGATACACTTGCCATTGAAGTTCTTGCAAAGATTCATAGAAGTGCTACTCTAAAGGTTGGAGATAAAACACTTAATGCAGATCAAGTACTTTTAGGAATGATGATGCGTCCTGATATTTATAGAAATATAAAGTTAATCAGAACAGGGAATGAAAATATTAATAAAATAATAGGTATTGCAAAAGATGCAAAATATGCCTCTTTTGCACAATTTTTTCAAGATCCTGAAAATATGCGTGGCTATAAGCTTATGAAGTTAGTTGATGAGGCTTCAAGAAAAGCTCCAAAAGATAGAGAAAGACTTGATAAAGCCGCACTAAAGATTGATGAAAAAGTGAATGTTGTTTATATGGTTTTTACAGGTTCACTTCTAAAAATCTGGCCAAAACCAAATGATGTAAATAACAAATGGTATGCAACAATAGAAGCATTGAAAAAGTTTTCACCTCAAAATAGTAAGCGTGTAAGAAATCTTGCTGTAAATTATTTTACTTCAGTAGATGCTTCACTAAAAAGTGGTGATTGGTCTAAGAGTAATGCAGCACTTGATAAAATTGCAGCATATCAGAAAAAGTATGGTGCCGCTGTTTATCCAAAAGCAAGTAGAATAAAAGCAGAAATTTTCTATAACCATTCAAATATATTTGAAATTCTTTGGCCTCTGTATTTCATAGTTGGTTTTGTTTTACTTGTTCTTAGTTTTATTAAAATCTTAAAACCACAGTTTAAAATGACATTTATTACAAAATCTGCCTTAGGACTTTTGGGAATTTTCTTCCTAGCACATACTTTAGGGCTTGCTCTTCGTTGGTATATTTCAGGACATGCTCCTTGGTCAAATGGATTTGAGTCTATGACTTATATCGCTTGGGCAACAGTTTTGGCTGGTTTTATTTTCTCTAAGCAGTCACCAATTACACTCGCTTCGACTTCTATTTTAGCAGGTCTGATTCTGTTTGTTGCACATTTAAGTTGGATGAACCCTCAAATCACAAATCTTGTGCCTGTACTCAACTCTTATTGGTTAAGCATACATGTTTCTATGATTACTGCTAGTTATGGTTTCTTAGGTTTGAGTGCCTTGCTTGGGTTTATTACGCTACTTCTGTTCATCGCAAAAAATGAGAAGAATGACAGGCAAATTTCACTCTCTATAAAAGAGTTAAACGCAATCAATGAAATGAGTCTTATGATAGGTCTTGCAATGCTTACAGTTGGAAACTTTCTTGGTGGTGTTTGGGCAAATGAGTCTTGGGGTAGATACTGGAGTTGGGATCCAAAAGAGACTTGGGCACTTGTAACCATCATTGTTT